>JAKAMA010000323.1 GCA_021813085.1 Chloroflexota bacterium
CGACCGGCAGTGGCAAGTCGACGACGCTCGCGTCGATGATCGACCGCATCAACGAGCGCGAGGCGCGGCACATCGTGACGGTGGAGGACCCAATCGAGTACGTGCACCCCAACAAGCGCAGCATCATCCACCAGCGGGAAGTGGGCGCCGATACGGCGTCGTTCGCCGAGGCGCTGCGCCGCGTGCTGCGCCAGGACCCGGACGTGATCCTCGTGGGCGAGATGCGCGACCTGGAGACGATCGGAGCGGCGATCACGGCGGCCGAGACCGGGCACCTCGTCTTCGCGACGCTGCACACGCCCGACGCGCCGCAGACGATCGACCGCATCGTCGATGCGTTCCCGAGCCACCAGCAGCAGCAGATCCGGATGCAGCTCTCGATGGTCGCCGAGGCGATCATCTCGCAGGTGCTCGTCCCGACCGCCGGCGGAGACGGGCGCGCCGTGGCGTGCGAGGTGATGCTGGGGACGCCGGCCGTGCGGAACCTGATCCGCGAGGGGAAGACGCACCAGATCCCGACGGTCATGGCGACGGGCTCGGCGATCGGGATGCGGACGCGCGAGCAGGCACTGGCGGAGCTGGTGCGCTGCGGCGTCATCGTTCGGGAGACGGCCCTCGCGGTCGCCAGCTCGCCCGAGGAGCTGGGGCGGCTCCTGGGCGGTCGCGCGCAGCATGCAGCTTGACCTTGAGCTGAGCGCGGAGCGCCGCTACGCGCGTGCCCGGCGCCTGCCACGGGTGACGGTCAGCCGCCGCGCCGTCGCCATCGCCGGCATGAGCGCGGTGGCTGGGTTGGCGTTCGCCGTCTACCTGACGACGCTCGCGCCGACGGTGATGTGGTACGACATGGGCGAGTTCGCGACGGCGTCGGCGACGCTGGGCATCGCGCACAACACCGGCTATCCCCTGCTGATCCTGCTTGGCAAGCTGTTCACGTTCCTGCCCGTGGGCGATGCCGCGTACCGCGTGAACCTGCTATCCGCCGTCTGCACCGCGCTCGCCGTGGCGGTGGCGTTCGGCATCGTGCACGACCTGACGGATGACCCGGTGGCGGCGGCGATCGGCGCGTTCACCCTCGCGTTCGCGGCGACCGTGTGGGCCGACGCGACGTGGGCGACGTCGTACGGGCTGAACCTGCTGCTGACGGCGGTGATCGTGCGTTCCATGCTGGGTTGGTGGCGCGAGCGGAAGGCGCGCGCGCTGGTCGTCGCCGCGCTCGCGCTGGGGCTGGGGATGGCGGACCACCGGCTGATCGTGCTGACGGCGCCGCCTTCGGCGCTGCTGCTCGTGGGCGGCTGGCGCAGCCTGAGGCCGCGCGTCGTGGCCGCCGCGGCCACGGCGTTTCTCGCCGGGCTCGCGGTGTACGCGTACCTGCCAATCCGTGGTGCCCAGGACCCGGCGCTCTCGTGGGCGCGGCCGGCGGACTGGCACACGTACTGGTCGATGTTCTTCACCGGCGAGACGCGGGCGGCGTACTGGCGGCTCGACGTCCTGAGCCGGCTCGACGTGCTGTGGACGTACCCGTCGTACGACCTGACGTGGCCGGGGCTCGCGCTGGCTGCCGCCGGCTTCGTGTTCTGCGCGCTGCGCCGGCGGGCGGTGGCGGTGTACGCCGCGGTGCTGCTCGCGCTCGACGCGGCGATCGTCCTGACCTACTCGATCCACAACATCTACAACTACCTGACGCCAGCGTACCTGATGCTGTGCGTGCTGATTGGCGTCGGGGCGTCGGAGTTGCTCGCCGCGGTGCGGCATGGCGCCGGCGTCCGTGTGCCCGGACGGGCCTGCCGGCGGCCACGGGTGGCGGTGACGGCAGCCGCCGTCGCTCTCGCGCTGATCCCCGCCGCGCTGTTCCTCAAGAACGATGCGCGCGTCAGCCGGTACGGCGACTACTCCGCGCGCGACTTCGCGCAGACGACGCTCGACCACCTGCCTCCGCGCGCCGTCGTGCTGACGGACTCCTGGGCGGCGCCGCCGCTCTGGTACGTACAGCTCGTCGAGGGACAGCGCCGCGACGTGCTCGTGTCGCCGATCTTCTCCGTCCCGGGCGACGACCCGGCGGCGTTCGCGCAGCGCCAGATCGACGCGGGCCGGCCGGTGTACGTCGCCGAGGGGCTGCGGACGCCGCTGGCGCCGCTCGCACAGCGCTTCCACCTGCAGCCGGTGCTGCTCGACAGCATCGAAGAGATGATCGTGAACGTGCTCCCGAAGCCGGCGTACCGGGACGACCTCGTCGCGAGCGGGTCGCTGTACGCCGTGCTGCCGTCGGCCGCGGACCCCGTGGTGGGCGCCGTACCGCCCGACGCGGCACGCGATGTCGCGTTCCCGCAGGGGGTGACGCTGGTGGGATTCGCGGGCGCCCGCACGGCCGCGCGCGGCGACGTGGTGCGCCTCACGTACTACTGGCGGGCCGACGCGCCGGTCGCGCACGACCTCGGCGCCGCGACGATCTTCGCCGATGCGCGGGGGGATGTCGCCAACATGCGGGGGATGCCGTCGTGGTCGCAGGTGCGGCTGATCGGTGAAGGGGCGCGGCTGTCGTCGAGCTGGCAGGCGGGGCAGATCGTGCGCGAGTCGTACTACGTCCTCGTGCCGCGGACGATCGCGCCGGGCGCGTACGACGTGCGCCTGTCGGTGTACGGCGGGTCGGCGGACGCGGCGGCGCGCGGCGATGCGTCGCGCGCAGTGTCGATCGGTACGATCACCGTGCGGTAGTGGACTGCTTCCGCATGAGCGTGAGTGAAACCGGCGCGAAGCCCAAACGGGGCCTGTCGGGTGTGGCGCACAGCCGCCCTCGGCTGCGCTGCCGGTGGAGCCGGACCGGCGAGGTACAGCCAGACGGGCCCGTCGGCGCCCGGTGCGACGGACTTCCGCCGCGATGTCTCCTTCGATCGTCTCCCGGCTCGCATTCCGGCGCGTCCGTGCGGTTGGCCGCCCCGGCCGCCTCTGCTAGATTCGGACGAAGCGGCGCGCGGCGCGCCGCAGTGGGCGCTCCAGGGAGCCGATCCATGCCGCAGGCATCGCGCCCGTCCGGGCGCGCATCACCGCACTGGAAACGGCTTGGGCTCGTCGAGGGCGCGCCGGAGTGCGCGATCGACGCCGCGTGGAAGTGGCAGATGACACGGCATCACCCGGACGTCGGCGGCGACGCGGAGGTGGCGCGCGCGCTGAACGTCGCCCGCGACGCGCTGAAGGGGAGCGGCGCGCAGGCGACCGAGTACGTCGCGCGGCACTACGAGTCGCAGCCGTGGCTGGTGCTGGGCGTGGTGCGCGATGCGGACATCGACCTGGCGCAGCGCGTCGGCGCACAACTGGCGGCGGCGCTGGCGGCGCAGCGGCGGC
>JAKAMA010000324.1 GCA_021813085.1 Chloroflexota bacterium
TCCAGGTCATCGACCACTGGCAGGCGGACCAGGTGCGCCCCGCGCGCACCCTCAGCGGCGGCGAGACGTTCGTCGCGTCCCTGGCGCTCGCGCTGGCCTTGTCCGAGCGCCTGCCGGAGCTGCGCATCAAGACGGCCGCGGTGCTCGAAAGCCTCTTTCTCGACGAGGGCTTCGGCGCCCTCGACCCGGAGGTGCTGGAGGTCGTCATCTCCGCGCTCGAAGGGCTTCGCTCCGAGGAGCGCATGGTGGGCATCATCACGCACGTGCCGGAGCTGGCGCGGCGGATCGAGTCGCGCATCGAGGTCGCGAAGTCCCCCGCGGGCAGCACGGCGTCCGTCGCCTGACGCGCGCCCGCCGCGCTATCGCCGGCGCGCGAAGAGGACGCGCCAGGCGACGACGCCGCAGGCGATGCCGAGCGCGGCGACGCCGGCGACCGGGGCAATCGGCAGCCCGCGCGTGTCGATGGTGTCCAGCGGCCCGTCCGCGACGGCGCGGCGCGAGAGCGTCTCGGCGGCGGCCATGTCCGGGGCCGGGCGCACGGCTGCCGCGTCGCGCGCCTCGGCGCACGGCTCGCGCTGCTCGGCCTTGCGCAGCTCGACGGCGATCGCCGTTTCGGCGCACAGCGCATCGACTTCGCGCTGCTCGCCGGCGGCGATGCGGGTCGCGCCGGCTTCGCCCGCGGGCCAGACGGCTCGTCCGAGCTCTTGCGTCCGCACGGGGAGCGGGTCGGGGGCGACGACGGCCACGGCCGGCGCATCATGCTGTGCCCGCGTATTGCAGCGCTGGCGCGGTGTGTGCCGCCCGTCGCATCCGTCGTCGTGTCCATAGGTCTTCATGTCAGCAGCCTGTGCGGGTTACGGCGTCGCCGCTGGTGTGAGCGCCGGGCCGCGCACCGTGAACGTCTTGATGATGTACACGTCCTGGTCGTTGGACGCGTAGCACTCCGCCTTGTAGTCGCCCGGGGCATCGAGCGTGAAGTCGAACGACAGGTTGCCGGGGAAGGGGGTGAGCTTCGGGCTTCCCTCCGGATACGCCGGCACCGTGTCGTGCCCGAGAGGCTTGATGAGCCGCTTCCCCTGCCGGATCTCGCACTGGACGTCCACGCCCACGGGCAGGTCCTGCTGATAGGCCACCGCCGCGGTGAGCGGCGCGCCCGTGCGCATTTCACCGGTGACGGTCAGCGACTGGAAGAAGTCGCTGGTGCGGGCCGGCGTGCTGAACCGCACGCCGCAGGCGGCGGCGAGCAGTGCGGCGGCGGCGAGCGCGAGCAGCATCGGGGGGATCCTCACGACGCTGCATCGTAGACGGCCCCCAATCCCCGGACAAGCGCGGCAGCATCGTGCCTCCGCCATCAATCTTCCAGATTCCGGCCCCTCATCGTCATACAATGCCCGGCATGGACGTCCCCTCAGACGAGCCGTACGGCTCGCCGCACCCGTGGGACCTCAGCCCCACCGAGGCAATCGCCCTGCAGCGCGAGCTGGCGGCGCGCGTCGTCTGCAAGGGCATCGTCGCGGAGCGCGACGTGCGCTTCGTCGCGGGCTGCGACGTCGCGTTCGACCGGGCGAACCGGCGCGCGGCCGCCGCGGTCGTCGTGCTCGCCTACCCGTCGCTCGATGTGGCCGAGCGGGTCACGGCCGAATCGGCGGTCACGTTCCCGTACGTGCCCGGCCTGCTCTCGTTTCGCGAGACGCCGGCGCTGCTCCCGGCGTTCCAGCGCCTGCGCACCCGCCCCGGCCTGCTGATGGTCGATGGCCACGGCTACGCGCACCCGCGCCGCTTCGGCTTCGCCTGCCACCTCGGCCTGCTGCTCGATCTCCCGACGGTCGGCGTCGCGAAGTCGCGGCTCGCCGGCGCGCCGGGCGCCGTCGGCCGGCCGCGGGGCTCGCGCGCGGATCTCGTTGACGGTGGCGAGGTCATCGGCTCGCTGCTGCGCACGCGCGAGGCTGTCCGGCCGGTCTTCGTGTCCGTCGGCCACCGCATCGCCCTCCCGGACGCGGAGCGCTGGGTGGTGCGCTGCGCACCGGCGCACCGGCTGCCCGAGCCGACGCGGCTCGCCGACCGCCTGGCGGGCGAGGCCAAGCGCCACATGCTCACGGCGACCATCGAGATGATCGTCGAGCAGCGCGCGGGCGAGCGTGGGCGCTGGGAGTGGGTTTCGGATGCGGGGCGCACGGCCTTCCGCCACGACCTCGACCCGATGCCCGTGCACTACGGCTGTTCGCCGGACATCGTGTGCCCGGGTGACGATGAGCTGCTCGACATCATGCTCGTCGATGCGCGCGGCCACGAACGCGAGGAGCGGCTGGCGGTGCGCGTCGTCGACGTGCTGGAGAAGGCCGACGGCGACCACAAGCTCCTGGCGGTACCCGCCGACCGTCCGGAGGAGCGCCTCGACGGCGTGCGCGAACGCATCCGCGCCTGGTACGTCGCCCAGCGCAAGCCTGTCACCGAGTGGCGGGGCGAGGCCCGCGCCCTCGCCTTCATCGACGAGTGCCGCGCCTACACCGAGGGGCGGCCCGGATGAGCCGACCGGGGCAGCGGCAGCGCGTGCTCGCCGACGCGAGCAGCGGCGTCGCACGCGCGGCGGGCTTCTCCGGATGGGTGTTCGACGTCCACGCGACACACCTCGACCCACGCCAGCCGTGGGAGTACGAGGCGCTCGCGCGCGAGCAGGCGTCGCGCGCCGCCCGCGTGCTCGACCTCGGCACGGGCGGCGGCGAGCGCCTGTCGGAGATCATCAAGGGGCTGCCGTGCCGGACGGTGGCGACGGAGGAGTGGCACGTCAACGCGCCGGTCGCCGCGCACCGGCTCGCGCCGTTCGGCGTGGATGTCGTGCGATGCTCGAGCCTGCGGCTGCCGCTCGCCGCTGCGTCGTTCGACCTCGTGCTGGACCGCCACGAAGCGCTCGAACCAGCCGAGGCCGCGCGCGTGCTCGCGCCCGGCGGCGCGGTGATCACCCAGCAGGTCGGGCCGGACAACTGGCCGGAGCTGCGACGCGTCTTCCCGCGCATGACCGACTACGGGGACCACTACAACGCGTATCTGCGCGGCTTCACCGCGGCGGGCCTGATCATCGACGACGCGCGCCGGCACGAGGAGCGCGTCGCCTTCGGCGGCATCGCCGACGTCGCGTACATGCTGGCCGTAGCGCCGTGGTCGGTCGCGGACTTCGAACCTGAGCGCGACCTCGATGCGCTCTGCGCGCTCGAAGACGCCTGCGGCACACCGGACGGCATCGTCCTCACCGAGATGCGCTACATCATCCGCGCGCACAGGCCCTCGTGAAGCCGTGCTGCCTTGGACACGCCTCGCTCG
>JAKAMA010000325.1 GCA_021813085.1 Chloroflexota bacterium
CGCCTGGCGGCGCACGTTCACGATCCTGACGACCGACGCGAACGAGACCGTCGCGCCGGTGCACGACCGCATGCCGGTGATCCTGCCGCCGGATCGCGCCGACGACTGGCTCTTCGTGCCGGCCGCGGATGCCGCGGGCCATGCGGAGACGCTGGGTACGCTGCTGCGGCCGGCGGCAGCGGAGGCCCTCATCGCCACGGAGGTCTCGCCTCGCGTCAACTCCGTGGCGAACGACGACCCGGCCTGCCTCGAACCCGCCGGTGGGGAGCCGCCCGCGCCGTCGGCACAGGGGGCGCTGCTGTGAGTCGCGCTGCCGGCCGCACGCGGACCGCTCGTCGATGATGCTTGCAAGACCAACCGGCGAGATGTGCGGACGATGAACAGAGCGGCCCGATTGGGCCGCTCGTGTGTGTCATGCTGGTAGCAGCGAGTGGATTCGAACCACTGACCTACCGATTATGAGCCGGTTGCTCTAACCCCTGAGCTACGCTGCCACGCTCACCCGCTGCGCGGGCGGTGCAAGGTGGGAATGGCGCGCTTGGCGGGACTCGAACCCACGACCTCTACCTCCGCAGGGTAGCGCTCTATCCACTGAGCTACAAGCGCATCTGTTCTGGTGCCGAGGGCGGGATTTGAACCCGCACGCCCTTGCGGACACTACGCCCTGAACGTAGCGCGTCTGCCGTTCCGCCACCTCGGCTGACGGATCTCTGAGCCTCGCCGAGCGCCCGCGGACACGCTGGTCCATGTGACGGTTGGCTCCAGAAGCCCACGGATTGTAACAGGGCGCCGCGACCGCCTACAAGGCGCGTGGACTCGTCTGTGTGTTTGGCCTGAGAGGTTGTCCGCCGTACCTGGCCTGCGATCTTGCCCTCCCGCAGGCGCGCGTTACCAGGCGTCGGGCGGGCGGCGCGACGCCGGGCGCAGGACGTTCGCCTTCGCCCAGTGGCTGAGGATGGTGCTGACGAGCGAGATGACGAGCGCGCCGAGGAACGCCGCGATGAAGCCGTCGACGTGGAAGGCGAGCCCGAGTTTGCCGGCGATCCAGGCGGTGAGGCCGAGCATCGCCGTGTTGATGATCAGCGTGAAGAGCCCGAGCGTGAGCACCGTGAGGAGGCAGGAGAACATCGCGACGACCGGCCGGATGAGCGCGTTGACGGCACCGAAGATGACGGCGCCGAAGAGCAGGGCGCCCGGCGTGTTGACGTCGAAGCCGCGCACGAGCGCCTGCGCGACCCAGAGCGCGGCGACGTTGACGAGGAAGCGCACGACGAGGCCGAAGATGCCGAAGTCCTCGGACCGGGGCGGACGCCACTCCCAGGAGAAGTACGAGCCACGACGCACGGGCACAGCCTAGTGCTGATCCAACTTGATGGTGCTCTATCCTCGAACCGGGCGGCCACGTGGGGCCGCCCTACAGACGCCACCCATCGCCCGATGTGGCGGGGAGTTGCACCTGCACGAGTGTAGATCTTCTCACGCGCTGGTGCCGCGGTACGCGACCATGGAGCGCAGCCGCCCCCGGCTGCGCCGTACGACATCCCGCAGGCGATGGGCGCAGCCGCCCCGGCTACGCCGTACGGCAGCGGCGCTAGTCCGAGGAGTCGGGCTTCTGGCCGTTGGCGGAGCGGAGGCCGATCTTGCGCAGCAGGCGCTTGTAGCGCTGGTCGCGCGCAGCGACGTGGACGGCGTTCTCGATGTCCGCGGCGGTGAGCGCGGCGAGGGCGCTATCGCCGCTCATGCCGCGCTTCATCTTCCGGGCGATGGCGATGCCGGCCATCAGCGTGAGCGCGCTCGAGACGACGGCGGCGGCGCCGGCGTAGGCCTTGTACTTGCCGCTCAGCTCGGGGAACTTCGCGACCGCCTTGCTGGCGAGCCGCAACGTGCGGTGCGTCGCCTGGTCGGGGCGTTCGCCCTGTCCCTGCGCGTCCCAATCGAAGTCGTCTTCGATCTGGTCGGGGTGCTTGACTTCGTCGGCTTTGATCGCCATGTGCCCTGCCTCCTCTGCGGGATCCCTTGCGGGATGAGGCCGCACTGAACTGCTTGATCGGTGCGCGTGCGACGCCGCCGCGCGCGCACCGAATGGTTACGTCTGCGGGCCCCGGGCGGCGCGCAGCGCGCGCGCCATCTCGATGGCCGTGAGCGCCGCCTCGCGCCCCTTGTGGCCGGCCGGGCCGCCGAGCCGGTCGTAGGCCTGCTGTTCGTTGTCCACGGTGAGCACGCCGAAGACGACGGGGACGCCGGTATCGAGCGCGGCCCGCTGGATCCCGCTGGCGGTCGCGGAGGACACGTACTCGAAGTGCGGCGTATCGCCGCGGATGACGGCGCCCAGACAGATGATAGCATCAAACGCGCCGCTTGCGGCGAGCGTCTTTGCCATGAGGGGCAATTCAAAGCAGCCGGGCACCTCCATGAACGAGAGCGCGTCCTCGCCCGCGCCGCGTACCGCCAGCTCATCGCGGCAGCCCTCCAGGAGCCGGCGTGTCACATCGGCATTGAAGCGGGCGACGATGACGGCGAGCCGCAACCCCCGAGCGTCTACCTCAACATCGTCAAACTGCAGCCCGCCTGTTGCCATGTGCGCAGCGTACCGCCGGCCGCGGGGGCCGGGAAGCGGGAGGCGGGATACGGGCGGGAGGGCATGCCGGATAGGCGATGTTGGAAGTTCGATGTTGGATGTTGGAGGACGCCCACGAAGGCCGCGTCGCGGCGGCGTCAGCCGGGCGTCGGGGCCGCCGGCTGGTCGGACGCGGGATCGCGGGCCGCCAGCAGCGCCGCGGCTTCGCGCTCGACGACGCGGTAGACCTCGGCCAGCGGCAGGCCGCGCGCTTCGGCGATGCGGCGGCAGGCTTCGTATTCGGGCGCGATGCGCGTCGGCTCGCCGGGCAGGCGCTTCACCTTCACGGCGGCGGGCCCGAGGCTCGACGCGAAGGCGAACGCCTCGCGCCGCGCCTCGTGCCGGGAGACGGGGCTGACGCGGACGCCGAGGGTCGATGTCTCGCGCAGGAGCACGGCGCTGACGGCGTCCTCGCGGTCGGCGCCGCAGAGGACGGAGACCATGACGCCGGGGCGGTTCTTCTTCATCTGCACCGCCTGGAACCAGACGTCCGCAGCGCCCGCCGCGAAGAGGCGCTCCTGTACGTAGCCGTAGATCTCCGGGTTCATGTCGTCGATGTTGGTCTCGACGAGGAGCAGCGCGGGCCGCGCCGGCTCGACCGCCTCGCCGAGCCAGAGGCGGAGGACGTTCGGCCAGCCCTCCGGGTCGCGGCCGCCGGCGCCGTAGCCGACGGCGTCGAGGTGCAT
>JAKAMA010000326.1 GCA_021813085.1 Chloroflexota bacterium
ATGAGACCGGCTTCCACATCGGCGGCAGCGACGCCTCCGGGATCGTGTACGCGGCCGGCGACGAGGTCACGAACGTGAAGGTGGGCGACGAGGTCGTGATCCACTGCGGCTCCTGGGACCCCGCGGCGCCCGACGTGCAGGCCATCGAAGACCCCATGTTCGCGCCGTCGTTCAAGATCTGGGGCTACGAGACGAATTGGGGAAGCTTCGCCCAGTTCACGAAGGTCTGGGCGCACCAGTGCATGCCGAAGGCGAAGCACCTGACGTGGGAGGCCGCGGCGGCGCCGACCCTCGTCGGCTCGACCGTCTACCGCATGCTGACGAACTGGACACCGCACAACGTGCGCCCCGGCGACGTCGTGCTGGTCTGGGGCACCGGCGGCCTCGGGTCGATGGCGATCCAGATCGCGCGCGCCCTGGGCGGCGTCCCGGTCGCCGTCGTGTCGAGCGCGGAGAAGGGCGCCTACGCGAAGAAGCTCGGCGCGCAGGGGTGGGTGAACCGCAAGGAGTTCAGCCACTGGGGCATGATGCCGCACTGGAAGGACGAGGAGCAGTACAACGAGTGGCTGAAGGGCGCGCGCGCCTTCGGCAAGGCCGTCTGGGAGGCGCTGGGCGAGCGTCGCAGCCCGCGCATCGTCTTCGAGCATCCGGGCGAGGACACGATCCCGACGTCGATCTTCGTGTGCGATACGGGCGGCATGGTGGTGATCTGCGCCGGCACGACCGGCTACAACGCCGTCGTGGACCTGCGCTACCTGTGGATGCGCCAGAAGCGGCTACAGGGCTCGCACTTCGCGAACGACGACCAGGCGTACGGCTTCAACGACCTCGTCTGCGCCGGCAAGATCGACCCCTGCCTGGCGCGCGTGTTCCCGTTCGAGGAGGTGGGGCTGTCCCACCAGATGATGTATGAAGGGAAGAACCCGGAAGGGAATATGGCCATCCTCGTCGGCGCGCCGCGCGAGGGGATGACCACGCTGCCGTAGGCGGCCGAGGAGCCACCGTGCTCCCTCTGATCTCGCGGGCGCGTGCGCCCACCACCTGCGTGCTCATCCGCAACCCTGCGTCGCGCCAGGCGCTCGACGACGCGACGCTGGGGCGCGTGCTGGAGGAGGCCGCACGGAGCGGCTGGCAGGTCGACCCGTGCTTCGCCGAGTTTCCCGGGCATACGACCGAGCTCGCGCGGCAGGCCGCGGCGCGCGGCGCGCAGGTGGTGCTCGTCTGCGGTGGCGACGGCACCATCAACGAAGCGGTCAACGGCATCGCCGGCACACGCACCGCCCTCGCCGTGCTGCCCGGCGGCACCGCGAACGTCTGGGCGAAGGAGACGCGTATCAGCCGCGACCCCGTCGCCGCGATGCGCGCGGCGACGGGCGGAGACCGGCGGCAGGTCGACCTTGGCCGCGCCAACGGGCGTTACTTCCTGCTGATGGCCGGCGTCGGCCTCGACGGCGAGGTGATCGAGCGGGTGCGCCCGGACACCAAACGGCGCTTCGGCGCGCTGTCGTACCTGCTGGCGGCGGTGCCCACGGCGCTGCAGACGCGGCCCTGGGCGGCGCACCTGCGCGTCGACGGCGAGGAGATCGAGACCCCGCTCTACTGGATGGTGATCGGCAACACGCGCTCGTACGGCGGCTTTCGCGACATCACGCACCGCGCGCAGGCCGACGACGGCAAGCTCGACGTCGCGATCATGCAGCGCGGCGGCATCGTGCGGCTCGCGCTCGACGGCGCGCGCATGATGGTCGGCCAGCACGACCGCTCGGCGAACATCCGCTACCTGCGGGCGACGACGATCGCGGTGGAGACGCCGGGGCTGCCCGTCCAGGTCGACGGCGAGCCCGTCGGCGAAACGCCGATGGTGTTCGATATCGTGCCGCGTGCACTGACCGTGATCGTGCCGCAGGGGCTGCGCACGCCGTTGTTCGCGAGCGCGGGGCCCGTCGACCGCGGCTGAGGTGCCGGCGAGCGGCGCGCCTGCGGCCGGCGGCCGCTCGCCCTCCGCACGCCGCCGGTGTTACGCCTGCGCCTGGGGCTGTGCGGCGTACTGGTCGATGTTGAATTCGTCCTCGTCTCCGCCGCGGATGAGCTTCATCACGCCGTACGCGGCGGCCGCCAGGCCGAGCAGTACCAGAATCTTCTTCATGGCTGTCCTCCTTGAACCCGTATCCGCCCGCCCGATGGCATCGGCGACGTGCAGTCAACGCCCGTACCGTACGCACCGGGCCCACCTCCATGATATCGGCGATCCCCCGACAATGACCGCGCCAAGTGTTAAAGATCGGCGGCGATGTGCCGCACGCATCGGCCGGATGCCGGGCTACCGGAACATGTCGCGCGCGGCATCCCGGACGAGCGCCGCGGTCGAGGCATCCTCGGCGGGCGCGAAGGCGGCGCCGCGGACGATAGCGACGGGCACGCGCGCGAGCTTGCCGTGCACCAGCTCGGCGGCGGCGGCCAGCTCATCGACGACAGCCATCTGCGTCACCCGCAGCTCGTAGCCGGCGGGGTCCACCTGCCCCGCGTAGTCGACAAGCGGCGCGATACCGGCGATCCCGATCGCGAAGTTGACGTGGCCCTCCCGCCACGGCCGCCCGAACGTGTCGGAGATGACCACCGCCACGTCCACGCCGAACACCCCGCGCAGGCCGGCGCGGATCGCGCGCGCCGACGCGTCGGGGTCGACCGGCAGCAGGCAGACGGTGCCCGTGCGCTCGACGTTCGAGGCGTCGACGCCCGCGTTGGCGCAGACGAAGCCGTGGTGCGTCTCGCAGATCATCACGCCGCGCTCCATGCGCACGATGCGCTTCGTCTCGCCGAGCACGACCTCGACCTGGCGCGCGTCCTTCTCCCACATCGCCGCGTATCGCAGGGCGAAGGGCGACGGCGTCACGGCCGCGAGGTCAACGATGCGCCCTTCGGCCTTCGATACGACCTTCTGTGTGACGACGAACACGTCGCCGTCCTCGACCGCGACGTGCTGCGCCCGCGCGGCCGCGGCGATGAGCGCCGGCAGGTCGTCCCCCGCGCGCACTTCCGGGATGCCGCCGAGGCCGATGATGCGGATCTCGCCGGCGTTCACGGGATCCCCGTGATCCGCACGCCCGCCCGCACCTTGTAGTTGCGGTTGATGCTGACGAGCAGCACGGTGATCGCTTCGACCATCTTCGAGTTGGCGAGCGCGCCGCCGTCGAGGCCGCGGACGCCCTCGATCTGCTCCGCGAGCCGCATCACCGCCTGCTTCGCCGCGGCGTCGTCCGCGCAGACGACGACATCGGCCTCCACCGGGCGGT
>JAKAMA010000327.1 GCA_021813085.1 Chloroflexota bacterium
GGAAGACGATGATGTTCTGGACGGTCTCCTTCCCCAGGTAATGGTCGATGCGGAAGATCTGGCGCTCGCGGAACACCGCGCCCAGGCTTCGGTCGAGCTTCCGCGCCGATTCCAGGTCGCGGCCGAACGGCTTCTCGACGACGAGGCGCGTCCAGCCGCCGTCCGCCGCGCGTGACAGCTCCGCCTCCTTGAGGTTCTGGGCGATCTCCGCGTATGCGGTGGGCTGCGTCGCAAGATAGAACAGCCGGTTGCCTCCGGCTCCGTGCGCCTGATCCTGCTTCGCGAGCCGCTCGCCGAGACGCTGATAACCGGCGGGGTCGGCGAAGTCGCTGCTGACGTAGTGCAGGTCGCGCGCGAAACTCTCCCAGATCTCGTCCTGCAGCGGCTCGCGCGAGAACTTCGAGACGCCATCCTTCATCGCCGCGCGAAACTGCTCATCGCTCCAGTCGCGGCGGGCGAACCCGACGACGGAGAAGCCCATCGGAAGCAGCCGCTCGCGCGCAAGGTTGTACAGCGCGGGCACGAGCTTGCGGGCCGTGAGGTCGCCGGTCGCGCCGAAGACGACGAGCGCGCAGGGATCCGGCGTGCGCGGCACGTGCAGGCCGGCGCGGAGCGGGTTCAGCGTCGGGCTGGTCATGCCGGCTTCGTGCCCGCAGCCTTCACGGCGTGCCCGCCGAACTCGTTGCGGAGCGCCGCCTGTAGCTTCGCGCTAAACGACGACTGCTGGCGCGACGAGAAGCGCCGCATCAGCGAGAGCGTGATGACCGGCAGGGGCACATCCTGGTCGAGCGCCTCCTGCACTGTCCAGCGGCCCTCGCCCGAGTCCTGCACGTAGCCGGCGATCGACTCCAGGCGCGGGTCGCTCGCGAGCGCGCGCTCAGCCAGCTCGAGCAGCCACGACCGCACCACGGAGCCACGGTTCCAGAGCGCGGCGACCTGGTGCAGGTCGACGTTGAACTTCGAGCCGGCGAGCAGCTCGAAGCCCTCCCCGTAGGCAGCCATCATGCCGTACTCGACGCCGTTGTGGACCATTTTCACGAAGTGGCCGGCGCCGGTCGGCCCAACGTGCGCGTAGCCATCGGGCGGTGCCAGCGTCTTCAGCGCCGGCTCCACGTAGGAGAAGGCGTCGTCCGAGCCGCCGACCATCAGGCAGTAGCCCTCCTTCAGGCCCCAGATGCCGCCGCTCGTGCCGGCATCGACGTACTCGATCCCGTGCGCCGCCACGGACTCCGCGCGGCGCATCGAGTCGTGGTAGTTCGAGTTGCCGCCATCGATCAGTACATCGCCCTTCGCCAGCAGCGGCACGAGCTGCGCGATCGTCGAGTCGACGGGCGCGCCGGATGGCACCATCATCCAGACGGCGCGCCGCGGCGGCAGCTTGTCGACCAGCTCCGATAGCGACGCAGCGCCGGCCGCGCCCTCCGCGACCGACGCCGCGACCGCATCAGCGCTCAGGTCCGTCACGACGACGCGATGTCCACCGCGCAGCAGGCGCACCGTCATGTTCGCACCCATGCGCCCGAGGCCGATCATCCCGATATCCATGCGTTACCTCCTGCTTGCGCCGCCAGCGACCGCCGATTGCACGGCGGCCTGCAGGCGCACGAGGCCACCGGCGACATCCGCCGGAAGATGGACGCGCAGCGCCGGACGGCCGTGCTTCTCCAGCGACTGCAGGTCGCCGATCGCCTGCGCCCGCTTCAATTGACTGAACGTGAACGACTCTCCGGGGATCGCGACGTCCTCGGCATCCGGCGCCGTGACCTGCAGGAACACGCCCTCCTGCGGCCCGCCCTTGTGGAGCTGGCCCGTCGAGTGCAGGAACCGCGGGCCATAGCCGAGCGTCGTCGCCACGCGCCGCGCGTCGCGCACGCCGGCGCGGATGGCATCGAACGCAGCCTGCGCCGCGGCGGTCGGCTCGATGTAGGCGGTGATCGCAAAGTAATCGCCCGGAGAAAGCCGCGCGATCAGCTTCCCGAGCGCCGCGTCGAGGTCGTGCGACGGGTGCGCATCCGGCCGGTCGAGCGCGACCGGGCTCGCGGCGGTGTCGATCCCTTGCACGTCGAGCGCATGCGTGCGCTCGAACTCCGCGAGCACGCGCTTCGTGTTGTCCTTTGACTCCTGGACGTTCGGCTCATCGAACGGATTGATCTCGAGGACGCGGCCGGAGACAGCGATCGCGAACTCCCAGCGTATGAACTCGCGGCCGAGGTCGTACGGGTCGTCGAGGTCGATCGTGATCACCGGATGTCCTTCGCCGAACACGGCGCCGGCGACGGCGTCCAGCCCGGCGTTCTCGCCCCCATCGAGCCGCAGCCGCACAAACACGCGGTCGTCGCCGTAGTGCCGCGGCGTGCCGGTCGGTTCGCCGGCGACGGGCACGATGCCCGTGCCCAGCTTGCCCGTGCTTTCGGCGATGAGCTGCTCGAGCCAGAGCCCGACCGAGGCGATGGCCGGCGTCACGAGGAACGTGCACTTGTCGCGCCCCGCGCGCGCCAACTCGCCGAGCGCGGCGCCGAGCCGGAGCGCGTCGCTGGCGGGCGCCCGCGCGTCATCGGCCGCGCGCACCCCGGCGTCGAGCAGGCGGGCGACATCTACCCCCGTGGCCGCCGCGGGCGCGAGGCCGAAGTACGAAAGCGCGGAGTAGCGCCCGCCGATGTCGCCCGGATTCGTGAAGACGCGCCGGAAGCCGTGCTCCCGTGCGAGAGCCAGCAGCGGCGTGCCGGCGTCCGTCACCGCGACGAAGTTCTCACCCGCGCGGGCGCCCCGTTCCGCGGCCACCAGCTCGTGGAAGCGGGCGAAGAGGCAGTTGGGCTCGGTCGTCGTGCCGGACTTCGAGGAGATGAAGAAGAGCGTCCGCGCGGGGTTGATGCGCCGCGTCACCGACGCGATCGTCGCCGGGTCGGTGGTGTCGAGCACGTAGAGCTGCGGCCAGCCGTGCGGACGCGGGATGCTCGCGCGGAGCACTTCGGGCGCGAGGGAGCTGCCACCCATGCCAAGCAACACGCAGGCATCGAAGTGCTCGCGCACGTCTTCGCCGAACGCCTGCAGCTCCGCGACGTGCTCGCTCATCTGCGCGGCGATATCGAGCCAGCCGAGGCGGTTCGCGACGGATGCCTGTCGCGCGGCGTCGCCGCCCCAGAACGTCGCGTCGCGCTGCCAGATGCGTCCGGGCGCGCCGTCGTCCGCGAGCTGCCCCAGCCTTTGCTCGACGCGCGCCGCGTACGCGCCCAGCTCGAACTTCACGCGGCGCCGGCCCTCTGCGTGATCCGCTCT
>JAKAMA010000328.1 GCA_021813085.1 Chloroflexota bacterium
CGGGTTGACCTTGACCAGGCCGAACTTCTCGTCCCACTGGACGACCGGCGTCTCGGCCCGGGACTTCGCCTGGTCGCGGCGGATCCCGCTCAGCCAGGCGCGCTTGCCGGCGAGGGCGCGCCGGTTCGGCTCGACCTTGCGCAGGGCGCAGCAGGCGTCGGGGTCACGCGCCCAGAGCGCGTCGCCGTATGCCGCCGCCTGCTGTGCGGGCGTCAGGAGCGACATGTAGCCGGCGGGCTCGAAGCCGTAGCGGGCCGCGGCGATGTCGCGCAGCCGGTAGGTCTCCGGGAAGAGGAAGTCGGTGTCGATGTAGAACACCTCGACCGAGCGGTCGATGCGCATCATCATGTCGAGCAGCACCATGCCGGAGGGGCCGCCGAAGCTGCAGGCGAGCGCCAGCCCCGGCTGGTACTCGGCCGCGGCCCAGCGCAGGATCTGTTGCGGCGAGGAGCCCTCAAGCTCGCGGGACGCGGCCGCGAGCGCTTCGTGCGGTGCGATGATGGTGCCCAGCATGCGTGCTCCCTCGTCGGTCTCCCGGCGCCGTCCTAGACGGCGCACTCCCCTTCGCCCATGTCGTCCAGCGTGAAGAGCTTCGTCTGGCCCCAGTCGACGTAGGCCATCGGGTCCTTGTTGAACTCTGGCACCGCCTTGTACGCGGCGAGGACCTCCTGGATGTGCGCCTTGCCCACGCGCCGTGACCACTCCGGCAGCCGCTCGCCGTCGCCCCGCCCGGCGACGTAGGCGCCGATCAGGGTCTCGAAGGCGTCGGGCACGTAGCGTGCGGGGATCTTCATGATCAGCGTGCCGAGCCGCCCTTCGCCCTGCGGGTTGCCGCCGAGCAGGAGCTGGAACGCCGGGAGCTGGCGCTCGCCGCTGCGGATCGCCATGCCGTAGAAGCCGATGTCGGCGACGTGGTGGTGGCCGCACGAGTTGGGACAGCCGCTGATCTTGATCCTGAGGTCGTGGATCAGCGGGTCGCGGTACCTGCCGTTGGCCGCGCGGATGCGCTCCCGCAGCTCGCTGCCCAGCCCCTTCGACGAGGTGACGCCGATGCCGCACGTATCGGCCCCCGGGCACGTCATGACGTCCGAGATGGTGAGCGCGCCGTCTTCGGCCAGGCCGATGTCGGCGAGCGCGCCGTGGAGCGCGGGCAAGTCGTCCTCGTGCACCCAGCGCAGCACGAAGTTCTGCGTCGCCGACGTGCGGATGCGGCCGTTGGCATACGTGCGAGTGATCTCGGCGAGGGCGTGCATCTGGTCGCTGGTGACGTCGCCGATCGGCAGCAGGACGTAGACCGTGTACCAGCCCGCCTGCCGTTGCCTGAGCGCGTTGGTGCGCCGCCACGCCTCGAAGCCCTCGCGCGGGGTGGAGGGACCGCCGTTGCGCGAGGCCCACGAGCCGCCCGTCGGCTCCTCTTCGAGCAACGTGAAGTCGGGCGCACGGTAGTGCTCGTCGAAGGAGGGCGGCAGGGTAGCCAGCTCGTCGAGGTAGAGGCGGCGGAACTCTTCGATGCCGAGCCGGGCGATGAGGAACTTGATGCGCGCCTTGTTCTTGTTGCGCCGCTCGCCGAGCCGGTCCCAGACGCGGATCACGGCCTCGATCGTGCGGAGCTGCTCCTCGACCGGCACGAACGCCTCGAGCTCGTCGGCGACGCGCGGCGCCGCGCCAAGGCCGCCGCCCACGAGCACGCGGAAGCCTTGGCGGCCACCCTGCTCGACCGCCATCAGGCCGATGTCGTGGATGGGGAGCATGCCGCGGTCGGCGGGGCTGGCCGAGTAGCTGATCTTGAACTTGCGCGGCAGCTTCTGGTTGACGGGGTTGCGCAGGAAGTAGCGCATCGCCGCCTCAGCGTACGGCGTCACGTCGAAGACGCAGTCATCGGCGATGCCGCTGAGCGGGTCGGCGGTGACGTTGCGGACGGTGTTGCCGCAGGCCTCGCGCGTGGTCATACCGGCTTCGGCGAGGCGGCGCATGACCTTCGGCGCGTCCTCGAGCATGACGAAGTGGAGCTGGATGGCCTGGCGCGTGGTGACGTGACCGAGCTTGCGCGGCGTGTAGAGCTCCGCGCAGTCGGCGACGGCGTGGAGCTGCTCGGGGGTGAGGGTGCCGTGCGGCGCCTTGATGCGCATCATCTGCCGGTCGGCCTGGCGCTGGCCGTAGGTGCCGTGCTGGAGGCGGAAGGGGCGGAAGTCGTCGCCGAGGCCGCCGCCGGCGCGCCAGGCCAGCGCCTGCCGCTCGAAGTTATCGATCTCCGCCTGCACGACGGGGTCGTGGGACTTGTCCTGCGCAAACTCGGACTTCGTGAGAGCACTGGCGACCATGGTTCACCTCCGGGTGCTGACCGGATACCTATATAAGTAAATCGAGTTAGTCAAGATTACCGCCCAAGGCGCCGCGCGTCAAGGGCGGACGACGGCCGGGATCGGGGAGGACGCGGATTCAGGCCGGACTCGGGCAGAGTCCAGCGGCGGGAGGTCGATGGAGCGGGTTGGGTAGAGGACGCGCGTCCGGCGAGTGATTCCTGCCGGTGGGCGGCACCCTCCCGGATGAACCATCACCCGCGCCCGCCGGAGCGCGGGCCTTCAGCCCGCGCCGGTCACGCGCCGACCAACCGATACGTGCCCGCCGGAGCGCGGGCCTTCAGCCCGCGCCGGTCACGCGCCGGCCAACCGATACGTGCCCGCCGGAGCGCGGGCCTTCAGCCCGCGCCGGTCACGCGCCTCTGGCATCGGCCCCTGCCTCCACCGGCCGCCATTCAGCGTGCAGGCCGCGGGCGCGGGCTGGTCGCGGCAGATGGGGGCTCGGCGTCCTACCCCGCCCGCGCGGCGGCGGCTGCCGGCGCGCCCCGCGCCAGCGCCGCCCGCACCGCCGCCAGGTCGGCGCCCGTCTCCGCCCGCGTGCCCAGCTCGGCCGCGATGCGGGCGATGCCGCCGAGGACCGTCGAGTGGTCGCGGTGGCCGAAGAGGCGGCCGATCTCGGCGATCGAGCGGTGTCCGTCGTGCTTCAGCACGTACATCGCCAGGTGGCGCGCGTAGGTGACGTTGCGGCTGCGGCTCTTCCCTTCGAGGTCGCGCGGCTGCGCGCCGATGCGGGCGCACACCGCGTCGACCACCGCCTCCACGCTGGCGCCCTGCTGTTCGCGCTCCGGAGCGAGCGGCGAGAGCGCCCGCTCGATCGCCGCGGGGGTGACCTCGCCGCCGACGAGCGGCACGTAGGCGACGACGCGGTTGAGGTATCCCTCGAGCTCGCTCACGCTCGGGCAGGCGCGCGC
>JAKAMA010000012.1 GCA_021813085.1 Chloroflexota bacterium
GTGGCACACGGCCTGGGCAAGCGCACCATCGCCGAATTCGTGGGCGACGAACAGACGCTGCAGCTACTCCGCGGGTATGGCGTCGACTTCGCGCAAGGGTATGTTATCGGCCGGCCGGCCCCGCTTCCCGCTGCCGCGGACGACGCGCACCAGGCCGCCTGATTCGCCACGCCGCCCCCCGCCCCTACGCGCGGCGCCGCATGAACCACGAAACGTGGCAACACAGACCCTCGTCGCTGAAGTCCGGCACGACACATCGGCACGTTCCCCTCTCCGCCCGTCGGAGAGGGGTGGCCGAAGGCCGGGGTGAGGTATGATCGCCGCGCAGCCAGCAGGAGGTTTCCCATGCCCACCGCCAGCGTCAACGGCGTCGATCTCTCCTACGAACGCCACGGCGACAGCGGCGAGCCCCTCGTCCTCGTCCACGGCTACACCGGCGACATCACCGACTGGCGCTATCAGGTCCCTGACTTTTCCCGCACCCACCGCCTGCTCATCTTCGACCTGCGCGGCCACGGCCGCTCCCAGGCGCCTCATGACCGCGCCGTCTACGGCATCCTGCAGATGGCCGATGACGTCGAGGCGCTCGCCGCCCACGCCGGCTTCAGCCGCTACCACCTGCTCGGCCACTCGATGGGCGGCGCCATCGTCCAGGAGGTCGCGCTGCGCAGCCCGGCGCGCCTGCTGTCGCTGACGCTCGAAGACACCAGCTTCCGCTTCGGCCTCGCGCGCGACGGCGCCATCGCGCAGTGGATCGCCGAGCGCCACAAGATGGCCGAAGAGCAGGGCATGGCCGCCGTCGCCGACTTCCCGAGCGTCCTGCCGCCGCCCCCGCACATGCCGCCCGAGCGCCTCGACGAGACGAAGCAGCGGCTCACGAAGATGTCCGTCGACGCTTTCATCGGCGCCTGGCAGGCGCTCGACGCCTGGCCCGGCACCGAGGGCCGCCTCGGCGCCATCCGCGCGCCCACGCTCGTCATCTGCGGCGAGCTCGATGCCGCGCTCGTCGGCCCGTCGAAGACGCTCGCCGCCGCGATCCCCGGCGCCACGCTCGAGATCATCCCGGAGTGCGGCCACTCGCCGCAGTACGAGCGCCCGGACCTGTTCAACGCCGCCCTCCGCCGCCACCTCGAACGCAACACCGGCGCTGTGGCCAAGTAGCGTCGGGCGCGTCGTCTCCCCCGGCGCCGGCGATGCGCCGCTTCCGATGAACTGCCGCCCGGCCGTGGGTTACAATGCCCCCGTATACATTCCCCTTGACGGAAGGGTTAGAGGATGATCGGGCGCTTCCCGGCTGGCCTTCGGCGTCTGATTCCCGGAAAGCAGCGCGGCAGCGCGCCCGCGCCCGATCCGCCAGCCGCCCCCACTGTCGCCGTCGCAGCGCCCGTCGCGGTCGCGGGCGAGACCTTCCGCGCGCTGCGCAACCGCAACTACCGCCTCTACTACATCGGCCAGTCGATCTCGCTCTCCGGCACCTGGATGCAGACCATCGCCCAGGCGTGGCTCGTCCTCCAGATCACCGACTCGAAGGTCGCGCTCGGCACCGTCACGATGCTGCAGTTCCTGCCGATCACCATCTTCGTGCTCTTCGCCGGCGTCATCGCCGACCGCGTGCCGAAGCGCAACTTCATCCTCGTCACGCAGTCCGTGGCGATGGCGCAGGCGTTCATCCTGGCCGCGCTCGTCTGGTCGGGGCACATCCAGCTCTGGCACATCTACGTGCTCGCGACGATGCTTGGCCTGGCGAACGCCTTCGAGCAGCCGACGCGCCAGGCGTTCGTCGTCGAGATGGTCGGCAAGGACGACCTGATGAACGCCGTCGCCCTCAACTCCGGCATGTTCAACGGGGCCCGCCTGATCGGTCCCGCGATCGGTGGCTTCGTCATCGCCGCCGTCGGCGTCAAGGCGGCCTTCCTGCTGAACGGCATCAGCTTCATCCCCGTGATCGCCAGCCTGCTGATGATGCGGATGGCGGACCTCTACGGGACGGCACGGACGCGTCCCCCCGACCGTGTCAACCCGCTGGCCGAGCTGCGCGAGGGGTTACGCTACTCCTTCCGCACGCCATCGGTGCTGCTGATCATCATCCTTGTCGCGATCGTCGGGACGTTCGGCTACAACTTCACGGTCGTGCTGCCCCTCGTCGACAAGTACGTCCTGCACCAGGGCGCCACCGGGCTGGGCTTCCTGACCGCGGCCCTCGGCCTCGGTGCGCTGATCGCGGCGCTGTCGCTCGCCAGCCGCAAGTCGGCGACGAAGTACACGCTCTTCGTCGGCGGCGCCGCGTTCTCGGTCCTGCTCGGCGCCGTCGCGTTCAGCCAGTGGTACTACGCGACGCTGTTCTTCCTGCTGCTGCTCGGCGTCGCGAACACCGCCTTTGCCGCCACCGCGAACACCTCGCTGCAGCTCGCGACGCCCGACCACCTGCGCGGCCGCGTCATGTCGCTGTACATGCTCCTTTTCGCCGGCTCGACGCCCATCGGCGGCTACCTGACCGGCTGGATGGCCTCGCGCCTCGGCGTGCCGGCCGCCGTCGGCATCGAGGCCGCGCTCTGTGTGCTCGGCGTCGCCGCCGGCCTTGTGTACTACGTCACCCACCGCGAGCACGTCATCGCCACCGCCGACGTCGCCCGCGGCGGGCCCGCCCCGGCGTGACCGAGTGAGCGCACGGCGGGCGGGCGAGCGGCCGTCTGGAGCCGGCACTTGGCAGCAGAGGCCCGCCCCGCTAGAATCTGACTAGTCTGATTAGACAGGAGTTCGGGATGCGAACGTGGCAGATTCAGGAAGCGAAAGCCCGCCTGTCCGAAGTCGTGCGCGATGCCGAGCGGGATGGTCCGCAGCAGATCACCCACCATGGCCGGCCCGTGGCGGTGCTCGTGTCCCGCGCCGAGTACGACCGCCTGGCCGGCACCGGTGAGTCGCTCGTCGACTTCATGCGCAGGTCGCCGCTGCACGGACAGGAGGACGTCGCCTTCCCCCGGGACAGGAGCCTGGCCCGCGAGGTGGCGCTCTGAGCTATCTCATCGATACCAACGCGCTCTCGGAACTGCGCCGCCGCGTGCCCAACCCCGGCGTCGTCGAGTGGTTCTCGCAGCGCCCGGCGTCCGCCCTCTTTCTCAGCGTCTTGACCCTGGGCGAGATTCGTAAGGGCATCGAGCTTCTGCCCGATGATGACCGGCGGCTCAAGCTCTCGGACTGGTTGGAGGTCGAACTGCCGGCCTTTTTCGCCGGGCGAATCCTCGCCGTCGATGCGGCCGTGGCCGACCGCTGGGGACGTCTGCACGCCGGCGCGCGGCGGGCCATGCCTGCTGTCGATGGCCTGCTCGCCGCCACGGCGCTCACTCATGGCCTGCGGCTGGTCACGCGCAACGCGCGCGATTTCGCCTATACGGGCCTGGACGTGATCGATCCCTGGCGCGGGTGAGCGCTGCCGGAGGCCGGCCGCCGCCGCAACGCGCTGGGCGCCGGCCCCGCGCCGCGCCCGCCGGCCGTCACTGCATCGAATGCAGGCCGATCATGTTGCCGTCCGGATCGATGACATGGGCGATCCAGCCGTACTGCCCGATGGAGAACTTGTCCTTGAAGATGCGGCCGCCGCTCGCAACGGCCCGCTTTGCTCAGGCGGTGTGCATTACGTGCCGTCGTACGCACGCTGCAACGCGCCGAGGTCGAACTTCCTCATCTGGAGGACCGCCTGGGTGACGCGTGCCAGCTTCTCAGGGTCTCCCGCCTGCATCATCTCCTCCATCGCGGCCGGGACGATCTGCCACGAGAGGCCGTACTTGTCCTTCAGCCAGCCGCACATGCTCTCCTCGCCGCCGTCGGCCGTGAGCTTCGACCAGTAGTAGTCGATCTCCTCCTGTGTGTCGCACTTGACGATGAACGAGATCGACTCGTTGAACGTGAAGAGCGGTCCCGCGCTGATCGCCTGGAACTCCTGCCCCACGAGTTCGAACGTCACGATCTCGACCGTCCCCGATGGCGTGTCGCGCAGGGTCGTCGTGCCGGTGATCCGTGAGCCCTTGAAGACGGACGTGTAGAACCGGGCCGCCTCCACGGCCTCCTTGTCGAACCACAGGTGGGGGACGATGCGCTGTGCGATCGTTGTCACAGTCTCTCTCCGTTCGGCGGCAGCTTTCTGTAGAGGGCTCTTTGATGTAGGTGCAGGACACCGTGCCCCGGTGGTCGACCGGCCAACCTGGCCCACCCGGAGCAGCGCGGCCGGCCGCTCTCACCCGTGTCCGCGCGCCTCCGCCCGCCTACGGGATCGCCCCCGCGTCCTTCAGCGCGATGATCTGCTCCCAGTCGTACCCCAGCTCCAGCAGCACCTCCTCCGTGTGCTGCCCCAGCTCCGGCGCCATGCCCCGCGGCGCGTTCGGCGTCCCGTAGAAGTCCGCCGGCGTGTTCACCATCGGCACCGCGCCGTCCGGCCCCTCGACCTGCGCGAACGCCCCCGACGCCTGCGCCACCGGGTCCTGCAGCGCGTCCGAGATCGAGTTCACCGGCGCCCACCAGACGTTCTCGCGGTCGAGGATCTCGCCCCACTCCGCCAGCGTGCGCTTCGCGAACTCGCCGTCCAGCTCGCGCACCAGCGACTCGGCGTTGACCCGCCGGTTCGTGATGTTGTCCCAGCGCGGGTCGGCGAGCAGGTCCTCGCGCCCCAGCGCCCGCAGGAGGTCTGGCCAGTGGCGGTCGCCCTGCAAGAGCAGCAGCCAGAACCAGCGCCCGTCCTTCGCGCAGAAGCTGTTGATGATCGGGTTGACGGCGTGGAAGCGGTCGTACGGCTGCGTCCGGACGCCCAGCCGCATCTCCAGCGCGTAGTCCCAGCCCATCATGTAGATGCCCGTGCGCAACAGCGACACCGCCACCCGCTGCCCCTCGCCCGTGCGCTCCCGGTGGTACAGCGCCGCCGAGATCGCCGCCGCCGCGTTGCAGCCCGTCATGTGATCGCCCATGCCGCCGCGCTGCTGCGGGATCCCCTGCCCCGGCGCCGTCAGCGACGCCGCGATGCCCGCCCGCGACCAGAACGCGCCGATGTCGTACGCCGCGCGGTCACGCTCCGGCACGTCGGGCCCGTGCCCGGTGAGCTGGCAGTAGATGATGCGCGGGTTTGTCGCCCGCACCTCGTCGTACGAGAGCCCGTACTGGTCGACGACGCGCGGCCGCATGTTCGTGACGAAGACGTCCGCCCCGTCGAGGAGTTGCCGCGCCAGACCGCGCCCCTCCGCGTGCGAGAGGTCCAGGCAGATGCTGCGCTTGCCGCGATTGTCGACCTCGAACGGCGGGTTGATCGGCATCGCCGCCCCGAGCGCGCTGGCGAACAGCCCGCGGAACGGGTCGCCTGCCGGCGGCTCGATCTTCACCACGTCGGCGCCCCAGTCACACAGGATCGCCGCCGCCGATGGCCCCGCCACCCACACCCCCATCTCGACCACCTTGATCCCCGCGAGTGCTCCGCCCATCGCGCGTCCTCCTTTCGCTGAGGCAGATGATAGCGCGTCGTGCGCGATGGTTGGAGTGCGGCAAAGCACCCGCGCCGCGTACGACACGTGCCCGTAACGCCGCTGTCACGCGCCGTTCACGCCGCGGTCACGTGCTGGTAACGGCCCTCCGCCATCATTGGCCATACCCATGTACGTGTCTGGAGGAGCAGATGACAGAGAGCACCTTCTGCCCGGCGTGCGGACAGCGCGCGCCGGGGCCCGACCGCTACTGCCGCCGCTGTGGCGCTGCGATCGGCGATGCCGCCATCGCCGGCCCCATCGCCGAAGCGGAGGCCCTCGCCGCGCGCGGTGAACTCACGGCGGCGTTTGCGGTCCTGCAGCGCGCGCTCGGCGAGGGTGACGCCGCCGAGATTCACGTTGCCCTCGGCACGCTCGAACTGCGCCGCGGCGACGCCGCAGCCATGCGCCGCCATCTCGAGCAGGCGCTCGCGATCGACCCTGAGTACGGGCTCGCGTACGCGTATCTGGGCGGGCTCGAGGCCGAAGCCGGCAGGGTCGCCGCGGCTGTGGACCTGCTCGACCGGGCGCGGGCGCTTGCCCCCTCCGACCTGCTGGTGGCGCTGAAGCGCGCGGAGCTCTGGGCCCGCGTCGGTGTGCTCGACCGCGCGCACGACGAGCTGCGCGACGCCCTCCGGGACGATGGCGGCGCGCCCGAGCACCGCGCCCTCGCGCAGTCGATGCTCGCGGCCGTCGACCGCAAGCGGCAGACATCGTTCGTGCGGCGCCCGGTCTCGCTGCCGGCGCTCCCGCTCAGCGGCTTGATGCGCTGGCTCACAAGGCGGCCCGCCGGAGCCGTGCACGGAGAACCGGAGGTATCGCCATGGCCATAGTCGCCCTGCTCGCCGTCATGCTGGCGATCGCCGCCATGCGGGTCTTCCTGCCGATTGGCACACGAATCCCGGGTCGTCCGCTCGGCGAGGTGACGCTGTCGTGGCGCGAGCGCCTCCTGCTCCAGCGCACGAACATGTACCTCTTCGGCGCCGTCGTGCTGCTCGGCGCCGTGAGCGGCGCCCTCACCGGGCCGCTGGAGCTCGTCGCGCTGCTCGCCGCCTTCGCCATCCTCACGATCCCGGCGCGCTATCGCTTCACCTCGGAAGGGATCGCGCTGAACAACGTCGTCTTCCGCGCCTGGTCGGACTTCTCCGGCTTCCGCGAGGAGCGCTCCGCGCTCGTGCTCGAGGCCGTCGAGGGCCAGCGCGAGTTCCGCCTGCACGTCGCCGGCGCGCACCGCGATGCGGCGCGCCGCGCCGTCGCCCGCGTGCTCGGCGAGCACGTTGGCGCACACGTCCGCCGCCGCCCGCGCCCGGCCGTCCCGGCAGCGCGGCGTCGCCACCCCGGTCCCGCCTGCAAGGAGTGAAGGAGGAAACGACAGTTGCACGTGAGACAGACGCTCAGGACCGCAGGGACACGCCCGCACCTCTGGCTGATCGCCGCCGCGATGGTGGCCGCCGTCGCGTTCTTCGCGCTGAAGCCGGCGCTGGCGGCGCACGCCCAGCAGCCGCCCGGCACGTCGGCGCCGCAGCCCGCGGCGCCCGCCCTGCCCCCGCATGACCCGAGCGGCAACGGCACCGGCTCCGGAAGCGACCTCGCCGGCGTCGCCCCGGGCACGCTCACGGCCGGCGACTTCGCGTCGGCGCAGAAGAGCGAGCCGTTCGCCGTCAAGCTCGCCGACCTGGTGAACCAGAACCGGCTCGGCATCAACTTCACGTGGGTGCTCGTGACGGGATACCTCGTCATGTTCATGCAGGCGGGCTTCGCGCTGGTCGAGACCGGCTTCTGCCGCGCCAAGAGCGCCCTGCACGTCATGATGACCAACTTCATGATCTACGGCCTGGGCATGCTCGCGTACTTCCTTGTCGGCTTTGCCTTCCAGTTCGGCGGCATCGGCCTCGTCGGGGTGGGCAACCTCGGCGGCCTCGCGCAGCTCAACAAGGAGTGGACCTGGCACCTCGGCGGCGTGGACTGGGGCATTCTCGGCTACAAGGGGTTCTTCCTCACGGGTTCCAGCTACGACGTCGGGATCGCCGTGCTCTTCCTGTTCCAGATGGTCTTCATGGACACGGCGGCGACCATCCCTACCGGCGCGATGGCGGAGCGCTGGAAGTGGACCGGCTTCTGCATCTACGGGCTGTTCATCGGGGCCATCATCTACCCGGTGTTCGGCAACTGGGCGTGGGGCGGTGGCTGGCTCTCCCAGCTCGGCACCCACGGCAATCTCGGCAACGGCTATCTCGACTTCGCAGGGAGCGGCGTCGTCCATGCCGTCGGCGGCTGGACCGCGCTTGCCGGCGCGCTCGTCCTCGGCCCCCGCCTCGGCAAGTTCAACCGCGACGGCAGTGCCAACGCGATCCCGGGCCACAACCTGATCCTGGCCGCGCTCGGCACCTTCATCCTCGCGTTCGGCTGGTTCGGCTTCAACCCGGGCAGCACGCTCGGCGCCGCCGGCAACGGCAACCTCCGCATCGGCATGATCGCGGTCGTGACGATGCTTGCCGGCATGAGCGGCTCCGTCGTCGCGATGTCGCTGACCTGGGCACAGCACGGCAAGCCCGACGCGGGGATGATGATCAACGGCCTCCTCGCCGGCCTCGTGGCGATCACCGCGCCCAGCGGCTACGTGAGCCCGCCGGCAGCCGTCGTCATCGGCGCCATCGCCGGCGGTCTCGTCGTCTACTCCGTGGCGTTCTTCGAGAACGTGCTGAAGGTCGATGACCCCGTCGGCGCGATCTCCGTGCACGGTGTCAACGGCATGTGGGGCCAGCTCGCGCTCGGCATCTTCGCGGACGGCACGGCGAACTATGGCGGCCTCACCGCCAAGGGCGCGCTGTTCGGCGACTTCGGCCAGCTCGGCGCGCAGGCGATCGGCGCCGTCGTCTGCTTCGCCTGGGCGTTCGGCGTCTCCTGGCTCTTCTTCAAGGCGCTGATGTCCATCAACGTGCTGCGCAGCAAGCCCGAGGACGAGATCGCCGGCCTCGACATCCCGGAGATGGGCGGCCTCGCCTACAACTGGGACGAGGAGTTCGCCCGTGGCATCTGGCCGATGCCGCCGCCGCAGGCGCGCCCGGCCGCGAGCCCCCTGCCGGCTGGAGGCTGAGGAGTTGGAGGGGCGGACGGGCCCGGCCGTCCGCCCCGGCACAAGAGAAGGGTGACGCGTGGGCCAGAGCAATCTCCTCCTCGTCGTTGCGCTCGTGCTCGTGGGCGCGAAGCTGGGCGGTGCCGCCAGCCGCCGCTTCGGGATGCCTGCTGTGCTCGGCAAGCTCATCGTCGGCGTCGCGCTCGGGCCGGCGGTGTTCGGCCTGCTTACGCCCAACGCATCGCTCAACGGCCTGGCCGATATCGGCATCATCCTGCTCATGTTCATCGCCGGCCTGGAGACGGACGTCGCGAAGATGCGCAGCGTCGGCATGCCGGCGTTCCTCGCCGCCACCGGCGGCGTCGCCCTGCCGATGGCCGCGGGCGCCGGCCTCGGCGTCGCGTTCGGGATGCCCGTGAAAGAGGCGCTGTTCCTCGGCACGGTGCTCACCGCGACGAGCGTGGGCATCACCGCCGAGACGCTCCAGGAGCTCGGCCGCCTGCAGTCGCGCGAGGGGACGGCGATCCTCGCCGCCGCCGTGATCGATGACATCATGGGCGTCGTCGTGCTCTCGGTCGTGCTGGCGGTGGACGGCGGTGGCAGCCTTGCCGTCCCGCTCACGCGGATGGCGCTGTTCCTGCCGCTGGCGTTCGCCGCCGGCGTGTTGATCCTGCCAGCCCTGGTCGAGCGGATCGGGCGCCTCCACGATGACGAGACTGCCATCGCGCTCGTCATCGGCATCGCGCTCTTGTATGCGTGGTCCGCGGAGTACGCGGGCGGCCTCGCCGCCGTCAGCGGCGCCTACCTTGCCGGCCTGCTCGTCGCCCGGACGCGCATCAGCGAGCATGCCACGCAGTCCATCGACCGCATCGCGGGTGCGTTCTTCATCCCGATCTTCTTCGTGGTGATCGGCTTGCGGATGGACAGCTCGGCCCTGCGCGATGCGCCGTCCTTCGCCCTCGCGCTGATCGCGGTCGCCGTCGTGACGAAGGTGGCCGGCTGCTTCGCCGGCGCGCTCGCCGGAGGCTTTGCCCCGCGCGACGCGACGCGCGTCGGCCTCGGCATGGTCAGCCGCGGCGAAGTGGCGCTGGTCGTCGCCGTCATCGGCCTCGACCACGGCCTGGTGAGCGCCAGCACCTTTTCCGCGGCGATCCTCATGACGCTTGCCACGACGCTCGCCACGCCGCTGCTCCTGAAATGGGCGTACCGCGCGCCCCGCACCGTCCGTCAGCAGGTTCCGGCGCCCGCGCTCGCCGGCGAGATGGCGGAGCCATGAGCGCCACGGACCGCCCGGCCGCCGCGGCGCTGCGGGGCCGCCGCCGCGGCCCAGGCTTCCCCGAGCGCCTCGAGCTCGCCCGCGCCGTCGTCGGCTACGACGAGGAGGACGCCTGGAACGTGCGCCTCACCCGCGACGTCGTCCTCGCCCACGCCGACGAGCTCGCCCGCGCGCTGTACCGTCACCTGCTCGCCTTCCCGGAGACGGCCGCGCCGTTCCTCACGGCAGCGGGCACCGTCGACCGCGCCCACGTCGAGCGCCGCGTCGAGAGCTTCGCGGCGTGGCTCGCGGACGCGGACCATCTCGCCGGCGATGCCGCGCTGCGCATCGCCAGCGTCGGGCGCGCGCACACACGGCACGGCGCCGGCCACGCGGCACGCATCCGCGCGCGCTTCCTGCTGATGGCCGTCGGCTTCCTGCAGTCCGCGGTCGCCGGCGTCCTCGCCGCCGACGGCACGGCAGGCGACGACCTCGTTGCCAGCATTCGCGCCTGGGACAAGCTGTTCATGGTCCACCTGGACCTCTTCCTCGCCGCGTTCGAGAGCGCCGAGGGCACCGGCCACTGGTACTAGCATGGAGGGTTCATGAAGAAGATCGAGGCGATCATCCGCGAAGAACGGCTGCCCCTGGTGCGCGCGGCGCTCGAGGAGGTCGGCTACCCCGGCATCACGGTCTCCGCGGTGCGCGGCCACGGCCGCCAGCGCGGCGTCACCCAGCAGTGGCGCGGCCGCGAGTTCACCGTCGACCTCCTGCCCAAGGTCAAGCTCGAGCTGATCGTCGCCGATGACGCCGCCCAGCGCACGATGCAGGCGATCGCCGAGAACGCCCGCACGGGCGCCGTCGGCGACGGCAAGATCTGGGCCTCGACCATCGATACGATCATGCGGGTGCGCACCGGCGAGGTCGGCGAGACGGCGCTCTGAGCCGCCGGCGCGCGCCGCCGCGACCTCAGCAGCGCGTGCCCATCCGCGCCGCGACGATCTGGAGGTCCAGGATGTTGATGACGCCGTCGCCGTTCAGGTCATAGATTGGCGCGTAGAGCAGCGAGCCCTGCGCTGTGAGGTAGCGGCGCGCGATCATCGACAGGTCGAGGATGTTCACCGCGCAGTCGCCGTTGACGTCGCCCACGAGCGGCGTCGCCGCATGCGTGGGCCGGCCGGCGAGCGGCAGCAGCGCGGACAGCGCCAGCAGCGCCGCCGCCCAGGCGAGGCGCATGGGCATGACAGCCCTCCCCGTCGTTTCCTGCGAGTATCGGCCCGCCGGCGCGCGCCCGTCAAGCGGCGCGCGGCGGCCGGACCGGCGAGGTTTCACACTTCTCTAACACTTCGCGGACACTTCCCTAACACTTTGGCGATTAGGTACGTCACAGCGGGGGCGGGACGGCAACGAATGGGCCGTCCGCCCGTTTTCAGTGTCAGGGAGCCGTGAACCATGCGTCAGGCGCCACCGCGTACCATCGCCGCAGCCCTCGCCCGTGCCCTCGTGCTCGCGGCGGCCGCCCTCGCACTGCTGCCCGCCGTCGCCGGGGCGCAGCAGCCCGCCGTCATCTCCTCCAGCACGGTCAATCAGAGCGGCAAGCAGCTCACCGTCGAGATCGCTGTGCAGGGCGTACACAACCTCGGCGCGTTCCAGATGGTCCTCTCGTGGGACCCTGCCGTCGTCGCCTTCGAGAAGGTCTCGGAGGCCGGCTTCCTGGGCCAGAGCGGCCGCCAGCCCGTCTGCCCGAGCCCTGTCACCGCCGCCGACGCCATCCGCTTCGCCTGCGCCACCATCGTCACGCCGCGCAACGCGCTGGGGACGCCCGTCACCGGCCCCGGCGCCACGCCCGAGGCCGTCCCCGGCGTCGATGGCAGCGGCGTCCTCGCGCGCGCCGTCTTCAAGATCGTCGGCACGGGCAATCCGAAGTTTCACCTCAGCCGCGTCAAGATCGTCGACCCCGTCGGCGGCGCGATCGCCTCCACCACCCGCGATGGCACCGCCACGAGCATCGACGGCGGCAGCTCGTCGTCGCGGCGCTGGATCATCATCGTCGCCGCCGCGGCCGCGGCGGTGGTCCTGATCGCCGCCGGCGCGGGCGTCATCGTGCTCCGGCGGCGGGGCGGCCCCGGCGCGGGCGGGCCCGGGGGCGAGGTGCCGGGATCGTGAGGCGCGCGGGATGCCGTTGCTTGACACAAGGGCGCCGGATCGTATTGATTTCTGCGGCGCGGTGCCGCACTATTTGGGCGAGGACGTCCCCCGCAGGTCCCCGTCACGTTGGTCCGAGGCCGGGCACACCGCGGTGCGTGCGCATGCGCCGCGTTTCTGCATCGGCGGTGCAGCATAGTTGGAGGCGGTCACCATGATGCGAAAACTCCTCGCGGGGGGCGTCGTGCTCGGCGTCGGTGCGGTGCTCTTCGGAGTGGCCGCCCTCGGCCGCAGCTCCGATGCCAACGCCGTCGGCCCCTTCCCGACGGTGGGCACCGGCCCGCAGATCGTCGTGGGCGCGCCGAGCCTCGTCAACCCGACCACCGTGCAGTTCACGGTGAGCACGGTCGCGGGGCCCACGCCCGCGGACCCGATGAGCGGCTGGAACCTGGATCTCCGGTGGGACCCTGCGGTCTTCTCATTCGCCAGCGCGACGTCACAGCTGGCGCCGGGCGTGAGCGGCGGCTTCCCGGCGCCGACGACCACACTGACCGGCGGTGTGGTCCTCGGCATGGTGGGGTTTTCGCCCTATACGGCGCTGGGCCTGATGACAACCGTGCAACTGACCGTCGTGGCTCCCGGCTGCTCGGCCATCCACCTCTTCACGTACGGCCCGCCGGACAACGGTGGCGGGACCAGTGCCTTGCCTGCTGACAGCGGCTCGTTCACGATCGCCGGCGACGCAACGGGCCCGCAGGCGAACCAGGGCTACGTGGACGGTGCGGCGAACAACGTCGGCCAGACGTGCTCGCCGCCGCCGCCCGCCACGCCCACGTCCGTGGCCACCGCGACGTTCACAGCGACGGCCACGCGCACGGCGACGATGACATCCACGGCCACGGCCACGCGCACGGCGACGCCGGCCGCGACGGACACGCCGGCGCCGACCGCCACGTTCACCGCGGTACCGACGGCCACATTCACCGCGGTGCCGACATCGACGTTCACGGCCGTGCCGACCGCGACGTTCACCGCGGTGCCGACATCGACGTTCACGGCCGTGCCGACCGCGACGTTCACCGCGGTACCGACCGCGACGTTCACAGCCGTGCCGACCGCGACGTTCACCGCGGTACCGACCGCGACGTTCACGGCGGTCCCAACCTCGACGTTCACCGCGGTGCCGCCGACGTCAACGCCGTGCGGCGAGGGCGGCTGTCCGACGCCTACGCAGACCAGGGTCGTCATCATCGTCAGCACCGCCACGCCCACCAGCACCGTCGCCCCGCCGACGGCGACGCCCGCGGCGCCCACGTCGACGGGCACCGCCGTCAGCACCGTCCTCGCCGCGCAGGCCACGCAGGCGCCGCCGATGGGTGGCGCGGGCGCCGGGGTGCGCGCGCCGAACACCGGTAACGGTGGCGTCCCGGGCGGCTCCGCGCAGGGGCCATGGTGGTTCGCCGCCGCGCTGATCGCGCTGGGCGCGGCCGGCCTCTCCGGGCTCTCGCTCGGCCTGCGCAAACGCCGCCGCTAAGCTCGCTCCACGGACTGAGGAAGGCCCACGGGGGCCGGCCATCGATGGCCGGCCCCCGTTTCGCGTCCCGCGCCGAAACTGCGGGTTAACCCCGCTTGACGTAGCCCGCCTTGCCCCCGACAATGGCGCCTGACCCGAATCGGGGGCACCCCCGCCGCCCTCTGTGCACCGCGGTCGTCATGACGCCCCGTCGCCGGCCGCGTCATGGGCGTCGGCTGTTGATGTGTGTGAGGAGTGGGAGGCGCGACCATGGCACGGAAGCTGATGGCGGGGGGTATCGCGGTCGCGCTCGTGGCCGTCTTGATCGGCGGACTGCTGACCCGCCAGGGTTCCGCCGCCGGCCCCTTCCCGACGGTGGGCACCGGCCCGAAGATCGTCGTGGGCGGCGTAACGGCAGTCGATGCCACCCACATCAGCTTCACGGTGAGCACGGTTGCGGGGCCCACGCCCGCGGACCCGATGGGCGGCTGGAACCTGGATCTCCGGTGGGACCCTGCGGTCTTCTCATTCGCCAGCGCGACGTCACAGCCGGCGCCGGGCGTGAGCGGGTTCCCGGCGCCGACGACCACACTAACAGGCGGTGTGGTCCTCGGCGCGGTGGCGTTTTCGCCATATACGACGCTGGGCCTGATGACAACCGTGCAACTGACCGTCGTGGCTCCCGGCTGCTCGGCCATCCACCTCTACACGTACGGCCCGCCGGACAACGGTGGCGGGACCAGTGCCTTGCCTGCTGACAGCGGCTCGTTCACGCTCAGCGGCGACGGTTCGAGCGTGCAGGCGAACCAGGGCTACGTCGACGGGACGGCGGACAACCTCGGTAACACGTGCACGCCGCCGCCCACGGCCACGCCGACCTCCGCTGCCACCGCCACCTTCACCGCTGTCCCGACGAACACTGCCGCGCCAACGGCCACCTTCACCGCGGTACCGACGGCGACCTTCACCGCGGTACCGACGGCGACGTTCACAGCCGTACCGACGGCGACCTTCACCGCGGTACCGACGGCGACCTTCACCGCCGTACCGACGGCGACCTTCACCG
>JAKAMA010000329.1 GCA_021813085.1 Chloroflexota bacterium
GGTGCGTGCGGCCGCCGGGCCCCTGGCGCCCCTCGAAGTTCCTGTTCGACGTTGACGCGCAGCGCTCGCCCGGCATCAGGATGTCCGGGTTCATGCCGAGGCACATCGAGCAGCCGGCGTCGCGCCACTCGAAGCCGGCAGCGACGAACACCCGGTCCAGCCCCTCCTGCTCCGCCTGCGCCTTCACCAGGCCCGAACCCGGCACGACCATCGCCCGGACCGTCTTCGCGACCCGGCGTCCCCGCACGACCGCGGCGGCCGCGCGCAGGTCCTCGATGCGGGCATTCGTGCACGACCCGAGGAAGACGCGGTCGAGCGGGATGTCCTCAATGGCGGTGCCGGGGCGCAGGTCCATGTAGGCGAGCGAGCGCTCGGCCAGCTCTCGCGCGCGCGGGTCCTCGAAGCTCGCTGGGTCGGGCACACGCCCCGTGACGGGCACGCTCTGGGCCGGCGTCGTGCCCCAGGTGACGGACGGCTCGATCTCCTCGCCCTGCAGGCTGACGGTCGCATCAAACAGCGCACCGTCGTCGCTGGGAAGCGCGCGCCACGCGTCCAGCGCACGCTCCCAGTCGGCGCCCCGAGGCGCGAAGGGCCGGCCCTCGACGTAGGCGAACGTGGTGTCGTCCGGCGCCACCAGCCCGGCACGGGCCCCGCCCTCGATCGACATGTTGCAGACCGTCATCCGCCCTTCCATCGACAGATGACGGATGACGTCGCCCCGGTACTCGATCACGTGGCCGATGCCGCCGGAGACGCCGATCCTGCGGATGATCGCAAGGATCACGTCCTTGGCGGTCACCCCGAGCGGCAGCTCGCCGCCGACCTCGACCGCCATCGTCTTCGGCCGGGCCTGCGGCAGCGTCTGCGTCGCGAGCACGTGCTCGACCTCGGACGTGCCGATGCCGATCGCCAGCGCGCCGAACGCGCCGTGCGTCGACGTGTGACTGTCGCCGCAGACGATCGTCATACCAGGCTGCGTCAACCCCTGCTCCGGACCGATGATATGCACGATGCCCTGGCGCACGTCTCGCACGCCGAACATCGGCACGCCAAACTCCTCGCAGTTGGACCGGAGGGTCTCCACCTGCCGCGTGGAAAGCGGGTCCGGCCACTCGCGGTCGCGGTCCTTCGTGGGCACGTTGTGGTCCACGGTGGCCAGCGTCAGGTCGGGGCGGCGGATGCGCCGGCCGGCGAGCCGCAGCCCCTCGAACGCCTGCGCCGACGTGACTTCGTGGACGAGGTGCAGGTCGACGTACAGAAGGTCCGGCTTGCCGTCCTCGCTCCGCACCAGGTGCCGTTCCCAGATCTTCTCCGACGTCGTCTTGCCCATTCGCCGCTCGCAGTCTCTCCTACAGAAATTCGTCCAGCCGCACGAACGCCGGCAGCGCGTGGCGGCGCGCGCCCGCCATGAGCTGGATGCCGGCGCCCTGATTCAGGCGCGCGAAGTCCCCATCGTTTCCTATCACCGCCTCCGCGCCGCAGACGCTCGCGGAGCCCGCAATCAACGCGTCCGGTGCCTTGAGGCGCAGCATCGCGCGGATCTGCGCCGTCACCAGCACAACATCCCGCGTGATCGGATAGGTCACGATCCCCGCGTGCCGCTCGGTAAACTGCAGCATGCGCCGGATCAGCGCGGCGTCGCCGGTCTGATACGGCCCCACGAGCAACTCCAACTGGACCACCGCCGACAGTACGATGCTCAGGGATCCCGCCGCCGCCCGCTCCACCAGCGCTGCGACGAGATCAGCATGCCGTGGCTTTCCGGTCAGGTAGTAGATGCAGGCGTTGGTATCGAGCGAGACGGTGCGAAACCCCGCTGTCGCTGCTAGGAATCGCCGGTGTCCCGCGTCCAACTCTCTCGCTCACCCCGCACATACGCGTCGATCCGCTCCTTTGTCTCCCAGCCGGACACGTCGATGCTTCCGCGGTACTTCTCGACCCACTCGCGGGGTGTCCGCGGCAGCCGCTCGAGCTGGATCGTGCCACCCACCACCAGCAGGTCGATCTCGTCGCCTGGGCGCAGCCCGAGCTGGCGCACGATGTGCACGGGCAGCGTGATCTGGTTCTTGCTGCTCAGACGCGTCGTGCCACGCTCGGCCGCTTCCTCCCGCTCAGCGACCACATACGCGGCCAGCGCCTCGCCGATGCGGTGCGTCTGTGGTTCGCTTGGCTGATATGTGACCGGTTCGGCGTGCGGCTCCTGTTTCTTCCCCATAGCCGTCACCTCTCTTTCCCGCCTGAGTCTACCAAGCATCATCTTCAGAAGTCAAGGCTATGATCCAATTTGCTTTACCTCGCCGGGGCCGCCCGCCTATGGGTTCGTCCGCACCTCCGAATCCTGGCGACGCCGCACCGAGAGCATCCGGTTCAGCGCGTTCATGTAGGCCTTGGCCGATGCCACGATGATGTCCGTATCAGCGCCCCGGCCGACGTAGCTCCGGCCGTCCGCCTCGATCCGGATCGTCACCTCGCCCTGGGCGTCGATGCCCTCGGTGACGCTCTTGACCGAGAACTCCGTCAGCTCGTTCGGGACATCGACGATCCGATTGATGGCGCGGTACACAGCGTCCACCGGCCCGGTGCCGATCGCCGCGTCCTGGCGCACCGACCCGTCCGGCGCGATGACCCGCACCGTCGCCGTCGGCGACGCATGGTCGCCGCAGCTCACCTGCACGAAGTCCAGCCGGTACAGCTCCGCCGTCGTGCGGAGCTTGTCGGCAACGAGCGCCTCGAGGTCGCGGTCGTCGACTTCGGCCTTCTTGTCGGCCAGCTCCTTGAACGCCATGAACGCGCGGGACAGCTCCTCCTGTGTCAATTCGTAGCCCAGCGCCTCCAGGCGCGCCTTGAAGCCGTGCCGGCCCGATACCTTGCCCAGAATGATCTCCGCCCCGCCCGTCGGCCAACCGATCTCGTTCGCATCCATGATCTCGTACGTCTCGCGCATCTTCAGGATGCCGTCCTGATGGATGCCGGACTGGTGCCGGAACGCGTTCGGCCCCACGATCGCCTTGTTCGGCTGCACACCCATGCCCGTCAGGTCCGCGACGAGCCGGCTCGTCCGGTACAGCTCCTTTGTGATGATGCCCGTCTCGACGCCGAAGAAGTCGCGGCGCGTCTTGATCGCCATCACGACCTCTTCGAGCGCCGCGTTCCCGGCCCGCTCGCCGATGCCGTTGATGCACGTCTCGACCTGCCGCGCACCCACGCGCACCGCCGCCAGCGAGTTCGCCACCGCGAGGCCCAGGTCGTTGTGGC
>JAKAMA010000330.1 GCA_021813085.1 Chloroflexota bacterium
CGCGACGCCCTTCTGGCAGCCCATGGGATTGAAGTCGGGGACGCCCGGCTCGACGACCTGGAAGGTGCCGGCCTGCTCCTCGCGCCAGACCCTGCCGTTGCGCGTGAAGACGCGCATCGGGCAGTTACCCGGGTAACAGTCGACGCAGTGCGTGCCCCAATGCACGCGGTCCCACTGGATCTGGTCGCGGTACTGTGCCTCCGACGCGGCGCGACGCGCGCCGCCGACGGCCGGGGGGCGAGATGCCATGGCGCTGCTCCAACCGGGCCGGGGAGCACCGATCGCCATCGAGTCTGGGACGATGGCGCGCCCGTCACCAGAGCCGAATGGCACGGGCCCTCCGTGCCTTCGGCCCCGGGGATCTTCGGGCAATCAAGCTCTACTGGCCTCTGGCCGGACGGAGTAGCGTCGAGCCAGACCCCGAGCGAGGAGGCACGTGCCCGCGCGCCCGCAACGCAAGACGACCTCGAAGAAGCCGACCGCGAAGAAGGCGAGCGCGAAGAAGGCGAGCGCGTCGCCGCCGGGCCGCAAGAAGGCGCGCGCAACTGGACCGGCGACGTCTCCCGCGGCGGCTATCCCCGAGGGCTACGCTATCGGCCCCTACGGTGAGCTGATCGCCCTCGAAGACCTCGGCCTCGTCGCCGGCTCGCAGGGGCCGCCGGCGCCATCCCGGAAGGAGACATAACAGTGGACGTTAAGCGCGTGATCGGACGTAGGCGGACCATCCGGTTCTTCCTGCCCTTCCGCTCCGTCGAGCGCGAGAAGATCCAGAAGATGCTCGAGGCTGCCCGACGCGCGTCCTGCGTCGGCAACGTCATGAACGTGCGCGCCATCGTCATCTGGAAGGATCGCGCCTCCGCCGAGCTGATCAAGGCGATCACCCCCCCGCTCGGCTACCAGCAGATGCAGACCGCCCCCGTGTTCCTGCTCTGGTACAACGAGACCGCCGCCTACCAGGTCGACAAGTGGATCGACGACCTCCATCGCCTCGCCGACACGCGCCGCATCGGCATGGACGCCGTCGCGACAAAGGCCCAGATCGACCGCGGGCTGCGGCCGGCGTTCGCGGCGAGCTGGCAGCAAGCGGCGCTGGGCCCGCTCGCCTTCATGGACGTCGGCCAGGCGGTCGCGCAGGCGACGCTCGTCGCCTACGACGAGGGGCTGTCGACCTGCTGCATGAGCAGCCCCCGCCTCGAAACGGTCGCCGGGCTCCTCGGCCTGCCGCCCACGGCCGTGCCGGTCTGCCTCCAGGCTGTCGGCTACTCCGCCGAGCAGTGGGAAGCCGGCGGTCAGACCGTGAAACCACCCTTCGACTCGCTCTTCTTCGAGATGGAGCATGGCACCCCCTTCACGCCGGATGCCGCCGTGGACGAGGAGCTGCGCCGCGAGGGAATGCTCACCGACCCGGCGCCGCTGCCCTGGCGCGACGCCGAGCTTGCGTACCTGATGAGGGGCCTTGGCCTCGAGGACCGCATCGGCACGTTCCCGGTGCGTGATGGCGCCGCCGCGCAGGCTCAGGGGGACGACCGTGCCTGATGCCGCCAACGGCGCCCCGCGCCGCTCCATCGCCCTGCTCGACGAAGGCGACGGCGCGTATCGCCAGCCGGATCCCGACGGCATGCGCCGCTTCGTGCGCGACGAGAAGGACCGCCGCCTCGTCGACAAGCGCATGAGCGAGCACGACGCGGTCGCCCGCTTCGTACACGATGGCGACTACGTCAGCTACGACACCAACGTCTGGCGCCGCGGCCCCGCGTCGCTCATGCGCGAGATCATCCGGCAGCGGCGCCGCGGCCTCTGGCTCGCCGCGAAGTTCAGCGCCCACGACGCCACCCTGCTCACCGCCGGCGGCTGCGTCAGCGATATCGACGTCGGCTGGATGGAGGTCGGGCGCATCATCACCGAAGCGATGCAGGAGGGCCGCGTCAGGCTCCATGAGTGGACGAACGGCGCCCTCGCCTACCGGCACCTGGCGGGCGCGCTCGGGGTGGCGTTCCTGCCGCTGCGCTACGTCGGCGGCACCGACGTCTTCCGCACGTCCGGCGCCAAGCTCATCGAGGACCCCTACACCGGTCAGCCCGTCTGCCTGGTGCCCGCCGTCAATCCCGATGTGGCGCTGATCCACGTGAACCAGTGCGACATCTACGGCAACGCCCGCATCTTCGGTCCCGGTCTGGCCCCCGTCGAGACCGCGATGGCTTCGCGGCGCGTCATCCTGTCCACCGAGGAGATCGTCGATCCCGAGGAGATCCGCAAACACCCCGGCGCGACCACCCTGCCGTACTACCTCGTCGATGCCGTCGTCCACGCCCCCTTTGGCGGCTATCCCGGCACCGTGCCCGGCCTCTACCGCGCCGACCTCCAGCACCTGATGGAGTTCGGCGCCGCCCAGGAGCAGGGCACGATGGACGACTACCTCGACAAGTGGGTGTTCAGCGTCGCCTCCCACACCGAGATGCTGGAGCGGCGGGTCGGCCTCCAGAAGCTGCATCAGTTGCGCGCGGAGGAGACGCACACAGAGGGCTACTACACATGACGGCAACGCACGCGTTCACGACCACTGAGGCGGCGATCTGCTACACCGCGCGCCTCATCGAGGACGACCGCCTCTACTTCGTCGCCATCGGCGGGCCGCCGCTGCTCGCGATCCTGCTCGCCCGCCGCCTGCGCGGCGCCGACATCGCCTACGTCGTCGAAGACGGCACCATCGCCCCGCGCATGCCCATTCCCACGCCCGCCTTCATGATCGGCGCCGGGCTCTCGTCGAGCCGCGCCGTGGCGTGGACCGACATGAACACCGTCGACTTCCACGCCGGCCTCGGCTACATCGACTGCGGCGTGCTCGCGGCCGTGCAGGTCGATGAGTTCGGCAACTTCAACTCCACGTTCACCGGTGGCTGCTACGACCGCCCCGAGCGGCGCTTCGGCGGGCCGGGCGGCGCGAACGAGATCGCCTCCCTGTGCTGGCGCACGGTCCTGCTGACGCGCCTCGAGCGGCGAAAGTTCGTGAGGAAACTCGATTTCTCGTCGTCGCCCGGCTTTCTCGACGGCACCCCCGGCGCGCGCGAACGTGCCGGCCTGCCGCCCGAGACCGGGCCCTGGCGCGTCGTCACCGAGCGCGCCATCTTCGGCTTCGACGACGCCACCCGGCGCATGAAGCTGCTCGCCGTCGCGCCCTGGAGCAGCATTGATGACGTGCTCGGCGATATGCAGTTCACGCCGCTCATCGCGGAGCACGTCGA
>JAKAMA010000331.1 GCA_021813085.1 Chloroflexota bacterium
CAGGTTCTCCGGGCCCAGCGGGTCGACCGTGGGGCCGTTATCGAAGACGTACTTGACGCCGAGGCCGCGGGCGCCCACGTACTTCCTCGCGTCGTCTTCGTTGATGTGCTCGTAGGCGACCCGGCCGGACGTCAGGTCCACGCGTGCGAGCCTGTCCGCGTACCCACCGAGGTTCATGGCCGACTCCTTTCCCTGGCGCCCGCCGCGCCGTTCGCGGAGGCGCGCGTCCATTATGCACCCGCACGCAAGGCCTGTCGCCTGCGTTGAACAGCGACTCGCTTGCGGGTGGGCCTTTCGCGCGCCCGCGGCTACGCGGGAACACCGCGTAGGGGCACAAGGCCTTGTGCCCCTACTGGTGCCGCACCGCGGCATGGGGCTCTTCCCGGAACACAGATATCCATGCCACGGGTCTGCACTCTCGCGCGTGAGAAAACACGCCCGGTCGTAGCGCGGGCGTTTCATCAGCCCGCGCGGGTCACGCGCCGACCGGCCTATGCGGGCCCGTCCGGGCATCGGCCCGCGAGGCCGCACGCGGAGGTTGCGCCGTCAATGTGCCCGTCGGGCCGGTGCGGCTACAGCCTGCGGCGGCGGCGGCGGTCGTGGCGGTCGTAGAGCACGACGTCGCGGTCGCTGTGGTGGAGCGCGAAGGTGAAGAACCAGCCGGCGATGCCCAGCATCAGCGCGGCACCGAAGAACGTCCAGCGCCACCACTGGATGCCGGGGCCGCCGTTGCCGGCGCTCGGCAGCGTGCCCTTCGGGGGCGTCACGGCGCCGGAGACGCCGAGCTTCTGGTCGATGGTGAGCGTCGGCACGTTCGAGTTCTGGAGGACCGTGATGCGCGGCGTGGCCGTAGGCTGCGGGGTGAGCGTCGGGGTCAGCGTGCCGGTGGGCGACGCCGTGGGCGACCCGGTGGACGTTGCGGTGACGCTGGCGGACACGGTGGCCGTCGCGGTGCCGACCGCCGTCGGCGTGGCCGTCGCCGTCGCGGAGCCGGAGGGCGTCGGGGTGCCGGCCGGCGACGCGGTCGCGGTCACCGTGCTCGTGGCCTGGGGTGTCGGCGTGTCCGTCGGCGCGGCGGTGCCCGTCGCGAGCACCGCGACGCCGCCGACGACCACGTTCGCGGCCGTCGCCTGCGGCGCCGTCGGCGCCGAGCTGGCGTCGAGGAGCTGCACGGCGTCCCAGGCGAGCCCCGCATTGCCCTTGGCGATGGCGCGGAACTGGACGGTGGCGAGCGTGCCGCTGCCGGAGACCTCGACCGACCCGGGCAGCAGGTAGCTGAACTGGATCGCGCCGCCGTAGGCGCTGTTCGCGGTCACGGTGCCGCCGGCGCCCGGGAACGGCCCCGGCAGCACCTGCGTGCCCGGGGTGCTGGCGTCGGCGTCGACGGCCTGCACGACCGCGGGATTGTAGAGCACCTGCAGGTTGACGGCGTGCACGGCGGTCGCGGCGCTGAGGTTGAGCGTCACGCTGACGATCTGGCCGACGGCGAGCGAGGCCGTCGGCGGCGACATCGACAGGGTGCCGGACGGGGCGGCGTGGGCCGCGAGCGGTGCGAGCAGGTAGAGCGCGCCTGCGAGCAGCAGGAGGCGCGCGCCGCGGCGCAGGCGGAATTGCGTTCCCTGCATTCGCTCTCCTCTCCTCTGGTATCGGAGCGGGAAGCGCGCGGGGACAAGGTGCTGGCACCCGGCGATGGCGGGTGCGCACCACCACGGGCGCCTCACGCGTGCGCGCACGTGAGGCGCGGCAGTGTGCGGGAGCTACGGCTTGCGCAGGACGGGGATCGTCACGCCGTCCCGAAGGCTGTACTTCGCCAGGAGGTCCGCCGGCAGGTAGTACGCGCGGAAGTCGACCTCGTGCAGGCGCGGCGTCGTGACCTCGCTCATGACGCCGCCGGGGTACAGCCGCGCGACCTTCTCGGCGTCGTTGACGTAGCTCTCGAGGAAGAGGAAGACGGCGCCGTCGGGCTGGCGCGTCGCCGGGAAGGCCGGGCGCGGTTCCGGCGCCAGGTCGTAGCGGAGGGTGTACGTGGATGGGTTGAACTGCGTCGAGCGGTCCTCGCCGCCGGCGATCCGCGGCGCCAGCACCTGCCGCGACTCGAGGCCCAGGCTGGCGCGCACGCTGTACATGTACACGTACGGGTGCCCGTGGGCGTCGAGGTACGCCGACGCCTCGCGCATCTCGGGGTAGAACACGAAGCGCTCGAGCGACGTGTTGTTGTAGTCGCGGAAGTAGTAGGAGAGGTTGTGGTAGCTGATGACCGCCAGCACCGTCACCACGACGCCGACGCCGGCGACGCGCAGCACGCCCCCGTACCGGTCGGCGCGCTCCCACGCCGTCCCCAGCGCCAGCCCCGCGAAGATGGCGACAAACGGCGCCATCCCGAAGCTGCGCCGGTACTGCCCGTCCAGCGTCATGGCCGTGCTCACCATCAGCAGCGACACCACGATGAGCCCGATCCCGAAGGCCGGGTTGCGAAACCGGAAGAGCGCGATCGCCGCGCCGACGACCGCGGCGTACATCGTGAGCGCACCGACGGGCGGCGTCGAGCCGAGGCCATCGACACCGTCCGGACGTGCGGTGGACGTGAGCGACCAGAAGAGGCGCTTCGCGTTGTGCTCCGTGACACGCACTTTCTCCACCAGGCCGGCGTCCTTGTACTGCGGCTGGTTGAAGATGTAGGCGGACTTGAAGTGCGACTGGTAGTCCTGTCGCGAGGACATGGCGTACCGCACGATGGGCGCCGCGGCGAGCGCCGTGCTGGCGAGCAAGATCAGCAGCATGAGCAGCTCGCGCACGGGGGCGACGGGCAGGCGCCGCGGCCGCACGGCGCCGACGACCGCCGCCCGCACGCTGGCGAAATTGCGTCCGACGTACCAGACGACGAGGTAGATCGCGACGGCCACCGCGTACAGGAACGCCGCGTTGTACACCCAGGTCCCGACGCCGATCAGCAGCCCCGCCCCGACGAACCACGGCCAGCGCTGCCGCTTGAGGCCGACTTGCAGGCAGAGCAGGGAACCCAGCTCGGTGAACGGCCAACCGGTCATCGGGAAGCCGACGCGGCTGAGGTGCATGTGCCAGAGCATGAACGCCAGCACGACGGTCGCGCAGACGGCGACGCGCCATCCTGCGGCGATGCGCGCCACACCGTACACCAGCGGGATCGCGGCGATGCCCAGCACCGCGACCGGCAACCGCGCACCCAGCACCGTGGCGCCGAAGACCCTC
>JAKAMA010000013.1 GCA_021813085.1 Chloroflexota bacterium
CGGGAAGAGCGCGAGCGCCGGCACCGGCAGCGCGCCCGGCGCGAGCGCCTGCGGCGCGGCCGACGGCAGCAGAGGCGCCGGAGGACGGGGCGCCACCGCGGGCGCCGGGCGCACGGCGATATCCAGCGGCGCGCCTCGCAGCGGCGGCGGCAGCTCCGTGGAGGCGGCAGCGTTACCTGCAGGCGGCGCGACCGCGGAGGACGACGGGAACGCGCCGGGGAAGCCGCGTGCCGCCGATGGCACGGGCCGCTCAGGGGATCCCGACGCTGGCGCGACCGCCCCGACGGGCTGTACGGCCGCTCCCTCATGGGAGGGCGGGGCGCCGGGGGACGCTGCTGCCGGCGCGCTGGCCGAAGCCGACCCCGCCGCGCTCGCCGGGAGCAGCGCCGGACAGTCGATGATGTCGCCGAAGCTCGTCGCCCAGAACCAGACGCCGCCCTGCTGCCGGGCGATGCCGATGGCGCGCCAGCGCGGGTCGATCATGTTCTCGTTGTGGCCCGCGAGCGACCCTTTCCAGCCGAAAAGCACACTCTCCGCGGTCGGGAAGTCGCGGGCGAGGTTCTCGCCAACCGCCGCCGACGCCGGGTATCCCGCGTCCCAGGCGCGTTTGCCCGGCGTGCTCCCGTCCGACCCGGTGTGGTCGAGGAAGTCGTTCGTGGCCATGTCGGCGACGTGCCGGCGCGCGGCCTTCGTCAGCGACGGCGAGACGGCAAGCGGCGCGACGCCGTTCTGGGCGCGATAGATGTTGATCAGCCCGAGGAACGCCTGCTCCTCGCTGTCCAGCGACACGGTGGGGTCGCACGTGAGCGTGGGCGCGGGTGGGGGCGGTGGCGGCGGCGGCGGGCCAGGCAGGATCGTGACCGTTGCGGCGTCGGAGGCCGAGGCCCCGTCCTTGTCGGTGACGGTTAGCGTGAACACGTAGCTCCCGGCCGGCAGGCTGCTGATGTCGAAGCTGCCCGTCGCGGGTGTGGGCAGGGTCCCCTGGACTGGCGCGACGCCCGGGATCGTCATCGTCAGCGTGTAGGCCAGCGCCTGCTTGTCCTCGGTCCCGGGGTCGGTGGCCCGGTACGGTACCTTGACGGGCTTGCTGGCTTCGGCGCTGGCATCGTCGATCTGGACCTCCGGCGGGAGGTTCGTCACGACCACGGACTTGGTGACGCTGTTCGTGGCGCCATCGGCGTCCGTCACCGTGAGCGTCACCGCGAACGTCCCGTTGTCGGCGAACGTGAGCGACGTGTCGGCCCCGGTCCTGATCCTGCCGTCGCTGAAGTCCCAGCGCCACGAAACGATGTTGTTCTCGTCATCGGTCGAGCGGTCACGGAAGAACACCATCCGGCCCTCACCGGGAGATGCCGGCGAGGACGAGAAGTCCGCTTTCGGCGGATGGTTCACCGAACAGTCCGGCAGCGTCAGCGTGAGCGGCGGCGCGTTGCTGGCCGTGATCGCCGCAGTGAACGCGTATTGGCGACGGAGGAGGCCGGGGCCGACGGGCATCGGGCGGTCGCCGGGTGCATACGTCAGCTTGCGCGTAAGGTCATCCACGCCGGGCGGGAAGTACGGGGAGGGCGTCGCGCTCCGGTAGCCCGGGCCCGCCGCCAGGTCCTTCTCGAACGTGCCGCAGAACGTATACGGCGCGAGCGTGCCGTCGGCGTTGCGCCGGAAGAAGACCGGGCGCGAGGCATCCGCCGCGTAGCGGAGCGCCGAGCCGTCTCCGCGCGGGACGAGCAGGAGGTCGCCTATCGTGTCCGCCAGCTCCACCGGCTTCTCGGTGCCGCTGAGGAGCCCGGTGCTCAAGGCGTGCTGGTACGGCAGCTCCGCGACCGCGCCGAGCCCGTCCAGGCGCGCGCCATCGGCGCCTTCCTCCAGCCGGACGGCCGGCGGCAGCGCGTAGTCCTGGTAGTGTTTGACGTCGCCGGGCAGGACCTGCCAGACGCTCGCCTTGCTCCCGGTCCTCACGTTGCTGCCGTCCGGATTGCTGAGGGTGAAGGCAGCCTTCGACCGGTTTGTGCTCTGGAGCACCTCCTCGCTGAGGAAGAACTGCGCGCCGCCGCCGCTCACCGTGCCCGACCGCTTGAGCCCCGGCGAGGGCGCGTCCAGTTCCAGCCGCGACTGGTCGATGCAGTACTCCACCACCCCGGGGACCGCGCAGTCGGGCATGGTCGGCGGCCGTCCGGCGGCCCAGCGGCTGCTTCCCTCCTGGGACCACAGCAGGTTGGTCTGCTGCCACAGATAGGTGATGCGTACCGGCGGCGCCACGCGCACCGTAACGTTGCGCTTCGCCTGCCGGCCCGGCGCGAGCTCCACCGTCGCCGTCACCTGGTAGTCCTGCACCACCGTGCCGGCGACGAGCCCGGTCGCCACGCGGCCGCTGGCGTCCGTGCCGCCGGAGGCGACCGTCAGCGACGCGTGTCCGCCGCCGGCCGGCAAGATGGAGAAGGTGACCAGCTTGCCGGCCGCCGGCGCGCCGCCGCACTCCCTGACCGTGGCCGTGATCTTCGAGCGGCTGGACCCGTCCGCCGGGAGGGTCGCCGGGCTGGCCGTGAGCGACAGGTTCGAGCAGAGGTCTACGCGCCGGTCGGCGCCAGAGGAGAGGCTGCTGCGCACCGGCGTCGAGGCCAGCAGCGTGCCGTCCAGCGCGGTCGCCTCCGCCGTCACCTCCAGGTCGGTCCCCGCGGGCACGGTCACGACCGCGAAGTGGCCGGCCAGGTCCGCCGGCGGGAGGCCCAGGGTGCGGGCTGGCAGCAGCGCGCCGGTGTCCACGCGCCGCACCTTGATGTGGACGTCGGTGGCGCCCGCGGCAAAGAAGTCGTCGGCGTGGACCTCCAGGTCGGCCGACGCCATGAGCGCCGAGAGGTCCGCGGCCGTCCATCCCTCCGTGAGAGCGGGATCGGCCGGCCACTGGCTCTTCAGCACGTCCAGGTCGGTCATGAGGGTGCTCTCGGTGCGCGTCGCGGCGGGCGACCCGTCCGCCTTCAGCGGCATCCAGGCTGCGGCGAAGCGGTCGATCTTGCCGTCGCCGTTGAAGTCGAAGCGCGGGAACGTGCTCTCCGTCGTCGGGCACCTGCTGGCGACCGGGTCGTAGACGCAGCCGTCGAAGTTCAGGTCCTTCTTCGGGTGGTTGGCGAGGCCGCCGTCGTTGAGCGTGATCGCGGCGGTACTCGGACACCCCGCCGTCGCCGCCTCCTCGCACGTCTGGAGCCACGCGTCGCGGAAGCGGCGGAAGTCGCGCATGCCGATCGTGCCGTCGGGGTCGGTGCGATACGGCTCCGTCCGCCCGTACGGCGTCGCGAAGCCCGCCTGTGCGCTCTGCTGCGTGTCCGCGACGTTGGAGGCGGCCGTGCGGCCCAGCTTCACCCGGCCGTTGCCGTCGACGCTCATGTCGTTGACGTCGACCAGCGCCTTGGCGGCGCCGGCCACGCCGAGCAGCGAGTCGAACACGTCCAGGCGGGGGGCGGCGCCGCCGGTCGTGTCGCGCGCGGCGCCTTCGAGCAGGCGCTGGCGGACCTGCAGCGCCGTCAGGTTCGGCTCGAACGCCAGCAAGTAGCCGATGCCGGCAGCGACCGCAGGGGTGGCCTGCGACGTGCCGCTCATCGGCCCGTACTTGTTGTTGAGATACGTGCTCGGCACGTCGGTGCCGGGCGCCGAGATGTCGCCGTTGGACTCCGAGAAGGCCGCGCGCGCGAGGGCGGTATCGTGCGCCTCGACGACGACGGGCGGCGCCAGGGTCGCGGGCTGCGCCAGTGGCGGCTCCGTCCAGTGGCGCGCCGCCCAGCCAAAGCCGGTGGCGAGGCCCGCATCGATGACGATGCCGGCCCCGGGGCAGCCGTTCTTGTCCGGGTCGGACGCGGTCAGCTCCGCCGGCGAGATGACACCGTCCCGGTTGACATCGATGGCGTCCGGGCAGAAGTCGTTGCTCTCATTCCCTGCCGCCTGCACGATCAGCACTTGGCTGGCGGCCGCGCGCGCCGCGATCGCCCGTGAACTTCGCCCGTCATGGGAGATGAAGGACAGCCAACTGTCCTCGTTGTTCCACGTGCACCAGTCCGCCGACCCCGCCAGCCCGTCGTCTGCCGCGCCGGGTCCGCAGTCCTTCCGCGGGTGCGCCGTCCACCATGTGCTGAGGGTCAGCCCGTAGCCGGTGCTATAGCTGATGACGCGCAGGCCGGGAAGGTCGGTCGTCTTCCTGTCGAGGACAAGGTTGAACACATCCGCCTCGCGCAGCGGGTTCAGGGGGAACGCCATCATCCGCGCGAGCGGGTTGCCGCCGCTGACGCCGAGCGACCGCGTCGGGCTCGAGCCGTCGTTGTCGTAGTCCGCGCCGATGATCCCGGCGACGTGGTTCCCGTGGTTGCTGGGGCTGTTGGCCGTGCAGGCGCCGCTGGCGTTGCAGACCTGGCCCAACACCATGGCGCGGAGATCTTCGTGCTGCTCGTATCCGTTCACTTCGATGATGGCGGTGGTGACCTGAGCGGCGCGCAGACGCGCTGCCTCCAGCAGGTTCCACGCCGGCGGGACACGCGCCGCTTCGAGGTTCCAGTTCATCCCGGCGCCCGTCAGCGTGCCGCCCGGCGTCGGCACCACGTCCCACCGCCAGCCTGCGAACGCCGGGGTAGACGTGGTGTCAGGGACGCGCGGCACGGCGCGTTCCGTTGGCTGGACGTCCTGCCCGGCGAAGAACACGGCCGCGCTGGCGCGCAGTTGCGCGACGGCCGCGTCTACCGCGGAGAAGTCCGCGCTGTCCGCTGCGGCCACCATCAGCAGCCCGAAGTCCGGGATGCCGCCGACCACCGGCGTCCCCGCTGCCTGCAGCAGCGCGTTCGCCTGCGCGACCGTTGTCTGCGGCAGGAACCCCAGCAGGATCTTCGTGCGCGACGCGCGCACGGCGAGCCGTGGGTGCACCGAGATATCGGCGGGGTCTACGGGCGGCAGGCCGAGGTGCGGGATGTGTGCGTTCGCCGGGTCGCCCGCCGGCCCGGCGAGGCTGCTCACCGCCCCTTGCAGCGTGCCCCGCAGCGCCGGCGACCTCGCGGAAGAGTATGTGTGCGTTCCGGGCACGGAGAGCGCGATGCTGAACCCGGCGCCGGGCTGCAGGTCGCCCGAGTCGAAGAGCCCGCTGTCCGCGGTGATCGTCTGCACCGCACTCGACAGGTTCGTCCAGTGCACGCCCTGTCCCGGGAGGACGCTGACGGACGCCGGCACGAACCCCGCGTCCGTGATGTCGATGCTGACGTCTGCGGCAACGGCGTTCGGGGAGGCGAGGCGCGAGGCGCGGCCACCCGAAACCAGCGCCGCCGCCAGCGCCACGGCGACGAGGCATGCGGCCACCGGACGGACGCGGCGCGCTGCAGCGACCCAGGACATCGGTTACTCCCTCTCCGAGCCCGGGCGCGCGAGCCTGATCGTGCGTGCGACCTCACATGCGGTGATGCTAGGACAATCCTAATGAGAAGACCCGAATCGGTCAAATGGCGGTGTCAATGCATGTTGTTTGGCTGGACCCGCGACCGCTGGACGCGGCGCCCGCGACGAGTTGCGACTGCACGCGCCCGGCCATCGTAGGCAGTACGCCTCCCGGCCCGCACATGCCCCCGGTAGATGTTCGTGAGATATCGGTTGGCTGCGTGTCAACCGGTACGAGTCCCCAGCCCCGTGCTGGCTCGTACACGCTGGTTCTCATGGGGAAGACTGGAGCGGGAGACGAGACTCGAACTCGCGACCCTCTGCTTGGGAAGCAGATGCTCTACCGGCTGAGCTACTCCCGCTCGGGATGACGGCACCTGCGCGCCGGGCGCGCGGCACCAGATTCTACCGCAAGCCGGCGACTGATGCCTCGTCGAAGGGGCGTCCTTTCCACCCGCATGCATCGTCGCCGCAGCCTGGCCCGCGCGACGCGCGCCCGCGCCGCGCCGTCGGATAGGTCACAATCCCGCCCGAGCGCGACACCGACCGCTCCGACGCCTGGCACGCCAGCCCGCGCCCCCGGACCGCCTCGCCAGTCAGGCCGCTTCTTCCAGGCCGGGCTCGTCGTCGCGCGGGAGCGGGAGCGCCCCGCGGACGTGCAGGCGCTGGAGTGCGGCCGCCACCTGCGGACTGAACTGCGCGCCCGCGTTCGCCGCGATCTCGCGAACGGCCCAGTCCAGCGAGCGGCCGGCGCAGTAGGGGCGGTCGTTGGTCATGGCGTCGAGCGCGTCCGCGACCGCGACGATCGTTGCCGCGACCGGGATCTCGTCCCCGGCGAGCCCGGCCGGATAGCCGCTGCCGTCCCAGCGCTCATGGTGTGCGCGGGCGACGGCCGCCGCGAGCTCGAAGCCGGGACGGGCCGCCAGGAACTGCGCGCCCCAGACGGTGTGTTGTTTCATCAGCGCCCACTCCTCGTCGCTCAGGCTCATGGGCGTCATGAGGATCGCATCCGGCACCCGGATCTTGCCGATGTCGTGGAGCACCGCTGCCATCCCCAGATCGCCGTGACCTGGTCCGCGACCGTGGTCAGAAACTGGGCGTCGAGCGGGGTGAACGCGCCCGCGCGCTTGCTTCCGACACTCGTATCGCTGGCTCTTGCACTCCGCACGGCGCCTGCGCCGTGGCACATGATGCGACGCATCGAGGCTCGACGTGGGCGCGGCAGCAGCGGAATCGTGGGACTTGGGGACCTGCGCCGTATTCATTTACGATGACGATACAGGCGCACGCCACGACACCTCGGCGCTCACTGCTGGAGTCACCCAATGCCTGCCGTCACGGCCGATACGCTCGCCCTCCCCCGCCTTGCCGCGCTACCCGAGACCGGCATCGCCCGGCGACCCGTCGCGCGCGTCGTCACGGCGCACCGCCAGCTCGAGGGAGAAGGGTTCGTCGTCCGGCGTCCATTCCCCGGTGCCGACCTCGCGCTCGCCGACCCGTTCCTCTTGCTTGACCACATGGGCGCTGTCGAATACGCCCCGGGCGAGGCCAAGGGGACACCCTGGCACCCGCATCGCGGCTTCGAGACGGTCACGTACATGATCGATGGCGCCTTCGAGCATCAGGACACCACCGGCGGTGGCGGCCTCATCACCGACGGTGCCACACAATGGATGACCGCCGGCGCGGGCCTGCAGCACATCGAGACGCCGCCCGAGCAGCTCGTCGTGCGCGGTGGCCTGTTCCACGGTGTCCAGCTCTGGGTCAACCTGCCAGCGGCGCAGAAGTGGGTGCCGCCGCGCTACCAGGACATCGAGGCGCGCGATGTCGCGCTGCTCTCCAGCGACGACGGCGCGTCGCTGATCCGCGTGATCGCGGGGGAACTCGACGGGCACGCGGGCCCGGGTGTCACCTATACGCCGATCACGTACCTGCACGCGACCGTCGCTCCCGGCTCGCGGCTCCGCCTGCGCTGGCCGCCCGCGTTCAACGCGCTCGTCTACGTGCTCGCCGGCCGCGGCCACGCCGGGGTCGAGGATCGGCCGCTCGACGAGGGCCAGCTCGCCGTGTTCGGTGCGGGCGATGCCATCGTGCTCCGCGCCGCCGCCGCGCAGCCGCTCGCCGCGCGCCGCGGCTGGGAGGTGCTGGTGCTCGGGGGGCTGCCGATCCGCGAGCAGGTTGCCCGCTACGGCCCCTTCGTGATGAACACGCGGGAGGAGATCATCCAGGCCGTGGAGGACTTCCAGGCCGGCCGCATGGGCACCGTGCCGGTGGCCCGCATGCCGCACCGCACCAGTGCCGACGAGCCCGCGCAGCCGTCGCCAGACCGCTGACGCTCTCGGCGCCGCCGCCCTACGCCCGCTCCTGGTACTCGCCCGTGCCCGTGTTGATCTTGAGCCGGTCGCCCTCGTTCACGAAGAGCGGCACGTTGACCACGAGGCCCGTCTCCATCGTCGCCGGCTTCGTCGCGCCCGTCGCCGTGTCGCCCTTCATGCCGGGGTCGCTCTTCACCACCTTCAGCACGACCGAGGACGGCAGCTCGATACCGATCGGCTCGTCGCCCAGGAAGAGCACGTCGCACGTGCCGTTCTCCGCGAGGAAGTTCATCGCCTCGCCGACCTGGTCGCGCGTCAGCGGCACCTGGTCGTACGTCTCCGTGTTCATGAAGTAGAAGAGGTCGCCTTCGGCGTAGCTGTACTGCATCGCCACGCGCTCGACACGCACGCGCGGCCACTTCTCGCCCGCCTGGAAGCTCCGCTCGATGATGTCGCCGCGCCGCACGTCGCGCAGCTTCATCCGCATCTGCGCCGAGCCGCGCCCCATCTTGATGTGCGCGAACTCCATCACCTGGTAGACGCGGCCGTCCAGCTCGATGGTCGCGCCGCGCTTCATGTCACCCGTCGAGATCATCCGGCGGTCTTCCTCCTGTTGTGCAATGCGTATCCCGCTCGATTCGGCGCCTGTAGCCGGAGGCGCGGCAAGCAGCGCCCCCGCCACGCCGCCCCACGTGCCCGCGCCGGTCCGGCGGCGCGCGCCCGCCGCCCGTCCGGGCGATCTTACCCGGCGAAGCGCAGCTTCGGTGCACGGCTCATCACGCGCGCCTTGCCGTCCTCCAGCACCACCATGTCCTCGATGCGCACGCCGCCCCAGCCGGTGATGTAGATCCCCGGCTCGATCGTGAACACCATCGACTCCTTCAGCTCGTCGGTCGACGTGCGCGCCACGCGCGGCGCCTCGTGCACCTGCAGGCCGATGCCGTGTCCCAGCCCGTGCCCGAAGGTCTCGCCGTATCCCGCGGCGTCGATCACCTTGTGCGCGATCATGTGGCAGGCTTCGCCGGTCATGCCGGGGCGCACCATCTCCTCGGCCGCGAGCTGCGCCGTGAGCACGATGTCGTAGATCTTGCGGAACTGGTCGTCGGGCTTGCCGAGGACAACCGTCCGCGTCAGGTCCGACATGTAGCCGCCGACGTCGCACCCCATGTCGATGACGACGCCCTCGCCCGCCTCGAGCTTGCGGTCGCGCGGGTAGGCGTGCGGCATCGCGCCCCACGGCCCGCCGGCGACGATCGTGTCGAACGACAGCCCGTCGCCGCCGTGCTCGCGGATGTACTTCTCGATCTCCCAGGCGACCTGCTTCTCGGTCCAGCCCGGCTCGATGCGCTCCGCCACATGGGTGAACGCCGCGTCGCCCAGGTCGACCGCCCGCTGCAGCGCGGCGACCTCCTCCGGCTCCTTGTAGATGCGCAACGCTTCGACGAGGTTCGGCGTCGGCACGAGCTTCGGCCGCTCGGTCTCCGGCAGCGTCGCCAGCGCCTTCTTGAGCGCCTGGTGCGTGGCCACCGTCATGTCCCCTGCCTCGAACGCGACCTTCTTGCCGCCGAGCCCGGCGAAGAGCGGCGGCGCCCATGCCTCGAAGCCGCCGATGGTCTTGTGCAGCCGGAAGTCTGGCGTCTGCTGCGCGCTCTGCTCGTAGTAGCGGAAGTCCGTCGCGATCACCGCGTCGTCCGCCGTGACGAGCAGGTATCCCGCGGAGCCGGTGAAGCCACTCAGGTAGCGCCGGTTCTGCGCGTTCGAGATGAGCGCCCCATCGAGACCGTGCTTCGCCAGCGCGTGCCGCAGCCGTGGTACTCGCTGATTCACGTCGTCGTCCTTGCCTTTGCGGGATCCCGGCCGCGCTGCTGGCTGCGGTCCGCCACGCGAAGGCGGGCCGCCGGCCGCGCAGACACCGAGATCACTCCGTGCCCTTGATGATGCGCACCAGTGCCTCGAGCGCCAGCAGGTAGCCCTGCGCCCCGAGCCCGACGATCGCGCCGGTCACCACGGGCGAGAGCAGCGACACGTGGCGGAACTCCTCGCGCCGCCAGACGTTTGAGATGTGCACCTCCACCACCGGCATGCCGCAGGCGGCCACGGCGTCGCGCAGGGCAATGCTGTAGTGGGTCAGCGCTCCGGCGTTGATGACCAGCCCCGCGGCGTCGCCCTGCTCCCGCTGGAGCCAGTCGATAATCTCGCCCTCGCCGTTGGCCTGAAACGCCCGCACGTCGGCGCCCAGCTCGGTGGCCCGCGCGGTCACCGCCGCGACGATCTCGGGCAGCGTCGTGCGGCCGTAGACCTCGGGCTCGCGGCTGCCCAGCGTGTTCAGGTTCGGGCCGTTGACGAGCAGGATCCGCATCGTCCGGCATTGTAGCAGGGTCTGCCGGGCGGGCCCCGGTGCCCCGGGCGCAGCGTCATGTATTTCGGATGCGTGGCATCGGCCCGCCGGCCCACGACCGATCGGCTGGCCGAAGGGCAGTGTTGCCGGGGGTGCCGGATGCCGAGAACTACAGATGAGGCGCATCGCCGGCGCCGGGGGGCACGGGTGGGACCAGCCATGGACAAGCACGTCGATGAGGACCTGATCGAAGCCACAATCAAGCGGGTCGCGGAGGCGCGCGCCGCCCGTGCGGAGGCGCCGGACGACACCCGTCCGCCGCCCGCGGCGTCCGCCGACGCGCCATCCGGCGGGGCGGAAGCCGAGCCAGCGGACGGGATCCGGACGTCTGCCCAGGCTGATGACGGTGCCCCGGCTGCGGGCGAGAGCGCCGCGGCGGCAGCCCCTGACGCCGAGACCGAGAGCGCGATTGAGGCCACCATCCGGCGCGTCGCCGCCGCGAAGGCGGCCCGCGAGCAGGCGAGCGTCGCGCCTCCTGGCGATGAAGACGGCGGGGAGATCGCGGCCACGCCCGACCGCCCGCTCACCGTTGTCCGCCGCACGGGCGCCACGGCCGCGCCGGCCCTCGCGGCCGGGCCCTCCGCAACGGAAGACTGGGGCGCGGCCCTTGACCGCATCGAGCGCGCTGTTTCGGAGACGAGGGAGATGTTGCGCTCGCTCGTCACGCACGTCGCCGCGCTCGCGGCTGCTGCGGGCAACAACGCGCCCCGGGTGGGCCCGGCCCAGCGGCGTCCCGACGCCGGCGATGGCTGGGAGGACGAAGCCCCCCAGCTCCCGCGGGTGCCGTTCGGCGCCCCGCCGCGGCCGTCCGTCCTGCGCGACCCTCCGCCGCGGCCGGCGATGGTTGAGCGCACGAGCGACCATGACGCGGACGCTTCGGACGTCCCGCCCCCGCCGCTACCACGTGCGCCCCTCCAGCCCGACCAGCGCCGCGGGTTCGACCTGCTCCCGCGCACGTACCGCATCACCGTTGAGGACAAGCGCCGCGGCGTCGACCTGGTGCCGCTGCATCGCGCGCTGCTGGCGATGGACGGCGTCCGCGATATGTCGCTCCTGAGCTACAACAACGGCGTCGCCATCGTCTCGCTCGAGACCGTGAGCGACATCGACACGGGAGTCCTGGAGCGCTCGGTAGCGCGCGCCATGTCGCGCCCGGCGACCGTCGAGACGCACAATGACCGCACCCTCGTTGTCAAGCTGGCGGAGGAATAATGCGCTGGCTCAAGAACAGGAAGATCGCCGATGCCGTCGAGGATGCAGGCACGTTCATCGAGGACTTCGATGCGTCGCGCCCGGCGGGCCGTGAGGGCCGCCTCTTCGACCTCGTGATCCTGACGCTCTTCCTGCACAGCGCCGGCAGCATCAGCGAGATGGTCGGGGCGTTCGTCGAGAAGGCACCCGCCGTGACCGAGGCGATGTTCGTCTATCCTCTGGTGCTCGACAAGAAGCGCGACGTCCTGACAGCGGCGCCGCTCGAGGGGCTCGTCGAGCCGCACCTCGAGCGGGCGATGGATGCGTACCAGGAGGACCTGACGGCGGTCGAGCTGGATCTGCCCGTGCGACACTTCCGTCGCCAGATCATCGAGCAGGGCGAGGTGCACCTGCGCGCATCGATGGTCGAGTTCTGGGACGGGCTCATCGCCGCGGACGTCGTGACCGAGGCGGAGGAGAAGCTCGGCGTCAAGAAAGTCGCCCTGGTGCCGATGCTCGTCGAAGGGGAGCCGTACGGCATCGTCGTCTTCGGCTTCGACCACACCGACATCGACGCCGAGATCGTCGAGCTGCTCGTCGGGCACTTCACGCTCTCCCTCCGCGACCTCGCGACCCAGGAAGACACTGCGCGCTTCAACGACATCGACCCCGTCACCTGGGTGCACAACCGCCGCTTTATCGGCGAAGCGATCGAGGACGAGCTCGTGCGCTGCGGCCGCTACGCGAAGGCGCTGTCCGTCGTCGTCCTTGACATCGACGACTTCGGGCAGTTCAACGCCGAGTATGGACAGTCGATGGGTGACCGCCTCCTGCGCAGCGCGGCCGTCAGCCTCGCCGAGGCTGTGTCGCCTCCGGAGGTCGTGGCTCGCCTTGGCAACGACGAGTTTGCGGTGTTGCTGCCCGAGACGAACCGGGCCGCCGCGGTCTCGGTGACGACGCGACTGCTTGCCAGCCTCTCGCAGGTCTCCGTGTTCGGCGACGATGGCTCGCCGGAGCCGCTGAAAGCGTCAGTGGCGATCGTCTGCTTCCCGGAGGACGGGGCCTCCGCGAGGGACCTGCTCGACAGCGCCATGTCTGACCTTGCCCAGGCGAAGCGAGAACGCGGCGAGCAGATGCGTGCGCAACAGGTGCGCACGGTCAACCCGCTGGCGCGCGCATCGGGCGAGCACCTGCGCGGCTGAACGCGGATGCGCGGCGGCCGCACCCCGGGCCAGGTCGAAGGGGCGACACCGCGTCTGCCGTCCGGCTGGCACGATCCCGTCGGCACCGGCATCTGGGTCGTCGCCGCGGTTCTCTTCCTGCTCGGCGTCTATCCTGCCGTCGTCCGCTCACCGCTGCGCATCGTCCTGCTGATGAGCGCGCTCGCCCTGGCCGCAGCGCCATCGAGCGCGCCGCGGCGCAGGCCGTGGACGTGGGGCGTCGTGCTCGTGCGATTCGCCGCGATGCTTGTGTCCGTGCTGATCCTCTGGTCGCTGACGGGTCAGCCGCGCTGATCGCGGCCATCGATCGCGGCGATCACCCGCGGCAGCTCGCGCAGGTGCGCGATGACCGCGTCGGGCGCAGGCTCGAAGCCCGCGTACGGCCGCGCGGCGTACTGCTGCGTGAGGACCGCATGCATGCCCGCGGCCTTCGCGCCGGCGATGTCGTGCGCCGGGCTGTCGCCGACGAACACCGCCTCGCGGGGCGCCACCGAAAGCCCGCGCAGCGCCTTCTCGAACAGCGAGCGGTGCGGCTTGCGCCAGCCCTCCTCCGACGACACGACGACGCTGCGCATGAGCCCCTCGATTTCGTACCGTCGCAACATGGCCCGGATCGTCGCGGCATCGGCCAGCGTGTTCGTGACGCAAGCGAGCGCGTAGCCACGGTCCGCCAGGCCTCGTACCGCGTCGAGCGTGCCGTCCGCGCAGGCCAGGCTGTCGATCTCCGTGGCGAAGAGCGGCGGCGTGACCTCGTCCAGTAGCGCCGCATCGAGCCGCAGGCCGAGCGCCCGGCAGCCCCGGTCGACCCAGAGAGAGGACGGCGGCTGCTCGAGTCGCGCCGGGTCCAGGAAGTACGTCTCGCCGGCCTCGTGCAACGCCTGCCGCACCGCCTCGCGTAGCGCCGCGGCATCCGGCAGATCATCGCGGCCGAGCCTCGCGACGAGCGTCGCGCGCATGTTGGCGTAGGCGCGGTCGAGTGCCGCGCCGTCGCCCGGCAGAATGTCCCACAGCGTATGGCCGAGGTCGAACATGACGGCGCGGATCAACGTCGCGGTGCCGCCTCGATCGTCCCCGGCGCGCGGCCGTTGCCGGAAGGCGGGGCCGTGGCTTCGAGTCCGGGCGCCGACAGCAGCTCGCGGCGGACCAGCGTCTGCACCACGCCGCGCAGGTAGCGCGCCGCGCGCGGCACCGCGGTCTCGGGCTCCTCGGCGCCCTCGTAGTCGATGAGCAAGAAGCCGCGGTAGCCGGCGAGCCGCAGCATGCGCAGCAGCTCCGGCCAGTGCACGCTGCCGTCGCTGCCGTCGTCGCGCACGTCGCGCAGCCGCGCGCGGGCCTGCACCGTGCGCCGCAGCGGCACCTCCAGCCCTCCACCGTGCGGCAGGTCCGCCGGGTCCAGGCACACGCGCAGCCACGGCGAGCCGGCGTCGCGCAGGCACTGGTCGAGGTCCTGCGCCGTGCGGACGAGCCCGTCGCGTGCGCTGTTCTGCAACGCCAGCACGACGCCGCGCGCGGCCGCGTAGTCCGCGCTCTGGCGCAGCGCCCAGGACACGTCGGACCACGCCCGCCGCCGGTCCGGCTGCGGCTGGCCGAGGACCCGGCGGAACATGCCGACGATGCGGCCAGCATCCGGCTGGGGCGCACGCACCGGCAGCCAGCCGGCGAACACGCGCACCACGGGCGCGCCCAGCACCGCCGCGATATCGCACCACTGGCGGACGCGGTCAATCTCCTGCGCGCGCTGCTCAGCGGGCCCGAAGTCGTTGGTGACCGCGATGCCCGCCACCGTGAGCTGCAGGTCGATGCAGAGCTTCTTGACCTCGCGCAGGTAGGATGGGTCGGTCGTCGGGAAGTGCAGGTCCGCCAGCTCGACG
>JAKAMA010000332.1 GCA_021813085.1 Chloroflexota bacterium
GATCTCGAAGCGCGCCTGGCGCGAGACCCTGGCGTCGATGCTCGACCTGGGGACCAACGGCGACCCGGCGCGGCTCGAGCGCTGGCTCAACGAGGGCGGCAACGCGTCGAAGCCGGCGCCGGAGGTCGCGGCGCCGGAGCCGGACGCCGACCTGTTCCAGTCCGTGGCCGTGCACGACGGCGCCCAGACGTACGAGATCACGCACGGCTCGGTGGTGATCGCGGCGATCACGAGCTGCACGAACACGTCGAACCCGCAGGTGATGCTGGCGTCGGGGCTGCTGGCGAAGCACGCGGTGGAGCGCGGGCTGCGCGCGAAGCCGTGGGTCAAGACGAGCCTCGCGCCGGGCTCGATGGTGGTGACGGAGTACCTGCGCGAAGCAGGGCTCGACCGCTACCTCGAGCAGCTCGGGTTCTACCTCGTCGGCTACGGCTGCACGACGTGCATCGGCAACTCGGGGCCCCTCCCGGAGCCCGTATCGGCCGGCGTGAAGGCGGGAAACCTCATCGTGGCGTCGGTCCTCTCCGGCAACCGCAACTTCGAGGGCCGGATCAACTCGGAGGTGCGCGCGAACTACCTGGCATCGCCACCGCTCGTCGTGGCGTACGCGATCGCCGGGACGATGGACATCGACCTGTACAAGGAGCCGCTGGGCGCCGGCAGCGATGGCCGGCCCGTGTACCTGCGCGATATCTGGCCGACCCAGGAGCAGATCGCGGACGCGGTGCGGATGGCAGTGAAGTCGCGGATGTTCCAGGAGAAGTACGCGCACGTCTTCGAGGGCGACGACAACTGGCGCGGCCTCGACGTGCCGCAGGGCGACCTGTTCGCGTGGGAGGACACCTCGACCTACATCAGGCGGCCGCCGTACTTCGACGGCATGCCGCACGAGCCGGTGCCGCCGCGCGACGTGCGCGGCGCCCGCGTGCTGGCCCTGCTCGGCGATTCGGTGACGACCGACCACATCTCGCCCGCCGGCGCGATCGCGAAGGACGGCCCGGCGGGCCGCTACCTGATGGAGCACGAGGTGGCGCCCGAGGACTTCAACTCGTACGGCTCCCGGCGCGGCAACCACGAGGTCATGCTGCGCGGGACCTTCGCGAACGTGCGCCTGCGCAACCAGCTCGCCCCCGGCACGGAGGGCGGCTGGACGCGGCACCTGCCCGATGGCGCGCAGACATCGATCTTCGAGGCGTCGGAGCGCTATCAGGCCGAAGGCGTACCGCTCATCGTCATCGCCGGGAGCGAGTACGGCACCGGCTCGTCGCGCGACTGGGCGGCGAAGGGCACGCTGCTGCTCGGCGTGCGGGCGGTGATCGCGAAGAGTTTCGAGCGCATCCACCGCAGCAACCTCATCGGCATGGGCGTGCTGCCGTTGCAGTTCCTTCCGGGCGAGGACGCGACGACGCTCGGGCTGACGGGCGAGGAGCTCTACGATATCGAGGGTATCGCCGGCGGCCTGAAGCCGCGCCACCGGCTGAAGGTGTCCGTCCGCGCGGACGGTGGCGCGCCGAAGCGTTTCGAGGTGGTGTGCCGGATCGATACGCCCGTCGAGGTGCGCTACTACGAGCACGGCGGCATCCTGCCCTACGTGCTGCGCCAGCTCGTGCGGCAACCTCGCACGTCGTAGCGCGGGCTCTTCTGGGCCCGTCCACCCTCCACCTTCTGACCCCGTGAGTGAGACGGCGTTCAAACCAGGGACGGACCGCCGGCAGCGGAAGGGCCGATCGGGCCCGGCGCTGCACGACTAGACGGCCCTTGGGCAGCCCCGGTCCAGCCCGTACGGTTCTAGCATCAGGGCTGTGCGTCATCGATGTGGCCGCGCGCTGCGGCCACGGGCGGCGCGGGCTGCCGGGAGGGAAGACACCGGCGATGTTCGGTGCGCTGTTGGTGTGGCTGGCGATCGTCGTCGTGACGATGCTCCTGGTAGCCTACCTGTCGCTGCGTTGGGGCCACGATCCGTTCGGATGGTTGCTGCTGTCAGCCGCGATGGGCCCGATCGCTGTGGTCGCATTGGTTGCGACGCGGCAAGCAGGCCTCGCGCGCGCCGGTGCCGCGCCACGTCCAGACCGGCCGCGCACCGACCGGCAGACACGCGTCCTCGCCGCCGTCGATGGCTCGGCGGCCACACGCATCGCCCGATACATCATCGGCACGTACGGTGGCCGGACAGAGGTCGAGGTGCTGGCCGTGTTGCCGCATGAGGCGCGGCCCGACACGAGCGCACAGGCGCGCCTCGATCACCGCGAACTGGTGGAGCGCATGACCGGCGAGACCATCGCGGCGCTGCGTGCGGGCGGTGTCCGGGCGCGGCACGCCGTGGCGTACGGCCAGGCGGGAGAGGAGATCGTCCGCTGGGCGGAGCAGGCGGCACCCGACGTGATCGTCGTCGGCCGCCGTGGCGCCGGCCTGAGCCGTACGCTCCTCGGCTCGGTGTCGGACCACGTCGCGAAGCATGCCCCGTGTCCGGTCACGGTGATCGACTGACCCGCGGCCGGATGGCGCGCCCTACAGGCCGCTGATCGTCATGCGGGCGACGCGTACCGTCGGCGCCGCCGTGCCCGCCATCCACAGCAGGTCGTCGCCGACCGCATCGACCTCGCGGAGCATCTGCTTGAGGTTGCCCGAGACGTTGATCTCGGTGACGGGGTAGGTCAATGCGCCGCCCTCGATCCAGATGCCGGCGGCGCCGAGCGAGACGTCGCCCGTGACGCTGTTGACGCTGTGGCCCATCAGGTCGGTCAGGTACAGGCCGTCGCGCACGCCGCCGATCACGTCCTCCGCCGGCATGGCGCCCGGCTCCCAGACGAGGTTGCTGCCACCCACGGCGATCGCGTCGCCGGCGCGCGTGGCGTTGCCGGTGGTGCGCCGGCCCGTCCTGCGCGCGTAGTAGCTGTCGAAGAGGAACTGCTCGAAGCGGCCTGCCTGCACGATCGGGTTGCGCCGGGTGCGGACGCCCTCGCCATCGAATGGCTTCGTCGAGATCTGCCCCGGAAGCGTCGCGTCGTCCACGATCGTGCAGAGATCCGAGGCGATCTGCTCGCCCTCCCGGCCGACGAGGAACGTCGAGCGCTTGAACAGCGCCTCGCCGCTCGCCGCTGCCGCGACCATGCGCGCCAGGCGCCCCGCCATCAGCGGGTCCCAGACGACGGGCGCCTCGCGCGTGCTCACCTTCCGCGCGCCGAGCTTGCGCACGGCGCGCGCGGCCGCCCGGC
>JAKAMA010000333.1 GCA_021813085.1 Chloroflexota bacterium
CTCGACTGGGAGATGGCGCACGCGGGCGACCCCATCGAGGACATCGGCTGGGTGTGCGTGAAGTCGTGGCGCTGGGCGGGCGACGAGCGCGTCGGCGGGCTGTGCGGGCGCGACGAGTTCATCGCGATGTACGAAGAAGCCGGCGGCGTCAAGGTCGGCCGCGACGCGCTGAAGTTCTGGGAGGTGCTCGGCAACGTCAAGCTCGCCGTCATCTTCATCACCGCCACGAAGGCGGTCGTGCAGGGGCAGACGCCGGACCTGCTGCTGGCCGTCACCTCCTTCATCAACCCGGGCATCGAGGCGGAGATCATGGAGCTGATCGCGTGAGGCCGTATCCGGAAGAGGTGCTGCGGGTGGTCCAGGCCGGCATCATGGCGCACTTCGCGCCCGAGGTGCGGTCGGCCTACGGACAGGCGCAGATCGCGTTCGCGATGCTGCTGTTCATGGTCGTGCAGCGGGACGCCGACAGCGCCGCGGCCGACCTCGTCGACGACAGCCGGGCGCTGCGCGGGCTGCTGGCGGACGCGGACGCCGCGCTCGCGGCCATCCACCGCGACGACGCGCGAGCGGCGCGCGAGCGGCTCGCGGCGCTGCCGACGGGGGCGCCGACGTTGCGGCTGTCGGACCTGCGGGCGGAGAACGAGGCGCTGCGCGGCGCGCTCGCCGGCCTCGCGCCGCTCATCGAGCCGGCGGCGGACGACGGCGGGTTGGCGCCGCTGCGCGAGGTGCGCGCGGCGGCGTTCGCGTACCTCGCCGCCGACGCCAGGCGTCGCACGGTGCCGATCCTCAGCGGCTGACGTACGGCGGGCCCGGCCTTACACTGGTCTTGTGATCGAGCGCATCCGGCGGCAGCTTGCCGGTTACCGGCCGCAGTACATCGATGAGCCGGCGCTGGCGCGCGCCGCGGTGCTGCTGCCGCTGTACGAGAATGGCGGCGAGGCGCAGGTGCTGTTCACGAAGCGGTCGGAGCTGGTGGAGCATCACAAGGGGCAGGTCTCGTTTCCAGGGGGCGGCTACGACGCCGCGGACGGCGACCTGCGGGTGACGGCGCTGCGCGAGACGTGGGAGGAGATCGGTGTGGCGCAGGACCACGTCGAGGTGCTCGGGCAGCTCGATGAGATGGTCACGGTGTCGGACTTCCTGGTACGGCCGTTCGTGGGGTTGATCACGGAGCCGGGGCCGTACCCCTTTGTACACAGCGAGCACGAGGTCGCCGAGATCATCGAGGTGCCGCTGCGCCACCTGCGGGACGGCGCGAACGTCGTGGCGGAGCCGCGCACGTACCAGGGGCGGGCGACCATGGCGTACACGTATCGGTACGGTGATCATGTGATCTGGGGCGCGACCGCGCGTATCCTGCACCAGTTCCTGGAGCTCATCGCTCACGACGCGTAGGCAGGAGTTCGCGGGCGGCGCCCGAGGAGGTAGTGCATGGATCTGGTGTTGCAGCCGGGCGAGGTCGCGTTGCTGCTTCGCGTGCTGACGGAGGAGATCGGCGACCTCCGGGTGGAGATCGGGAAGACGGAGAGCCACGACATGCGGGAGTCGCTGAAGCGCGACGAGGCGGCGCTCCGGAGCATCGTGCGGCGGCTGGACCCGGCGTCGACGCTGTAGCAGGGGCGCGCCGCGGATACCGCCCGCCGGCCGACCGCAACGGGCACCCACTTCCGTGCGTCGTAGGCCGCTGCGGTGGGAGCGCATGCTGCGGCTCCGGCTGCCGCAGCCAGCAAGGCGGGCGCGCGACAGCAGGGCGGCAAGAACGTAGCTGCGGAGCTTCAGGTCCGCCCTCGCAGGGCCTTCAGACGTCGAGGCGGAAGCCCTGGCCCCGCAGCGTGACGATGTAGCGGCGCTCGCCGCCGGCCTGCACGATGCGCTCGCGCACGCGGCGGACCAGCGCATCGAGCGCCTCCTCGGAGACCCCTTCGACATGGGCGTCGGGCCAGACGTGCGTGACGAGCTCCTCGCGGCCGATGACTTTCCCCCGGCGCTCGTACAGGTAGGCGAGCAGGCGGAACTGTTCGTTGGACAGACCCGGCCGCGCTTCGTTGCCGTGCAGGTAGACGCGGCGCGTCTCCGTATCGACGTACAGCGCGGGCGGCGGCCCGGGCGCCGGTGGCGGATCAGGCGCAACGGTGACCTGCGCTTCGCCGCCGGGTGCCGCGACAGGACCGTGGCGGCGCCGGTACACGACGCCCCCGACGACGGCCGCGGCGATTGCGGCGAGCGCGACGGGGATGCCGATGGCGAGCAGCATGCCGGTGCCGCGTGAGCCGCGGCCCGGTGTCACCGCGACGGTGGATGGCGCGACGGACGTCGGCGGCGCGGCGGCGCCGACCGTGAGCGCCAGCGCCTTCGAGGTGATGCCGGCGATGCTGGCGGTCACGGTGTACTTGCCGGGGCCGCCGGCGGCGACCTCGGCCACGGCCATGCCGTCGAAGGTCTTCGCCGAGCCGCCGGTGGTAGCGCCGGCGGCGTCGGTCAGGCTGAACGACACCGCCGAGCCGTCGGGCACGGGGTCGCCGTTCATATCGACGATCGGCCCCGCCACGAGCGGCAGGGTGCGCAGGTTGGCGACGGCTTTGGGATTCTGCCCGTACACGCTGACCCGGATGTCCTGCGACGGGTCCGGGCGGACGGCGTCGTTGACGTTGTAGAAGATGCCGGCGATGTTCACCGGCGAGTGCCCCTTCGGCGTGATGTCGCCGTAGAGCGCGCGGAAGCCGGCCTCGATGGCGGCCTGCGTCTTGTTGTAGACGGCGAAGAACGCGGTGAGGCTGCTCAGCTCGGTCGAGCCGAGATCGTAGGGGACGTTGTAGGCGATGGCCACCATCGTCTTGTTGCGCAGGTCGACCGGCGGCGCATCGAGGAAGCGCTTGACGGCGCCGGACGCCGGGCGGACATCGGGGTTGTACTCGGCCAGCGCGAAGATCAGCCACGACGCATCACCTACGGCCTTCGCCGTGGCGGCGTTCGCGGGGTCGGTGGGCTTGCTGAGCCACGCCTCCAGTTCCCCGAAGCTGATGGTCGAGACGTCCTCCGGTTTCAGGCGGCCCTGTCCCGTTGGACCGTACAGGGCGAGCAGCGTGTTCTGCAGGTCGAGCTTGGGCTTGATGCGATAGGGGTAGCAGTCCGCCCAGCACTCGACGATCAGCACCTTCTCCGGCGAGATGGGGCCGCGCGGCAGCCGTGCGCGCAGCTCGCTCAC
>JAKAMA010000014.1 GCA_021813085.1 Chloroflexota bacterium
GCCGGGGCGACGCCATGATCGCCATCACCGAGATCCTGCTCTGGCTCCTGGCGGTGCCGCTGGCCGGCGCGAGCGCGTACCTGGGCATGCTGGCGGTGCTCGCGCTCGTGCCCGGACGGCACTCGGCCAGACGGCCCGTCCGGGTCGCGACGGCGGCGGCGCTGCGGCGCTTCGCGGTCATCGTCCCGGCCCACAACGAGGAGCGCACGCTGCCGGCGCTGCTGCGGAGCCTCAACGAGACAGACTATCCAGCGGGCCTCGTGCGCGTTGTGGTCGTCGCGGATAACTGCGACGACGCGACGGCCGCCGTCGCCCGCAGCCTCGGCGCCGACGCGTACGAGCGGCGCGATACGACGGCAGTCGGCAAGGGCCACGCGCTGGCGTTTGGCGTCGCCAGGCTCGATGCCCGGCATGACGCGGTGGTGTTCGTCGATGCGGACTGCACCGTGTCCGCGGACCTCTTCCGCGCATGCAACGACCGGCTCGCCGCCGGGGCGGACGTGGTCCAGGCGTACTACACGATGCGGATCGCGGGAACGTCATCGACGCGTCTCGTGCGCGAGCTGGCACTCGCGCTCGTCCACCGCGTGCGCCCGCTCGGCAAGCGCTGGTACGGCGGCAGCGCCGGCCTCAAGGGCTCCGGCATGTGCTTCAGCCGGCACGCGCTCGACCGCATGGGCTGGACGGCGTCCGGGCTTGCGGAGGACGTCGAGCAGCACATCCGGCTCGTCCGGCAGGGGATGCCGGTCGCGTTCGCGCCGGAGGCCGTGGTGACCGGCGAGAGCCCTGCGGCGCTGCGGGACGCCGCCGGCCAGCACCGCCGCTGGGAGGCCGGACGCCTGGCCGCCGCCCGGCGCGAGGGCGTGCCACTGCTGCTCTCGGCGCTGCGCCATCGCTCGCTGCTCCAGTTGGACGCGGCCATCGAGCTGCTGGTGCCGCCGGTATCGCTCCTTGGCGCCGCGCTGCCGGCGCTGCTCGCCGCCGCGCTACTGATGGGCTCCTCCGCGCTGGTCGCCATCGTTGCCGCCGCACTGGCGGCGCTCGCTATCTACCTGCTGTCCGGGCTCGTGCTGATACGCCCGAGCGCCCGCGAACTCGCGCAATGCGCCGCCGCGCTCCCCCGCTACATGCTCTGGAAGCTCTGGCTGTACGCCCGGGCGGCGACCAGCAAGGCCGGCGGCTGGGAACGGACAGGACGGGTCGATCCTGCGCCGCTTGCCGGCTCCGGTGCCGAGGCGCCGCCTCGTCCCTAGTCAGAGCCGTGGCCCTGCGTCCCTTGGGGCCGCCCCTGCACGTCTCATGCGTACCGGAACGACAGCGCGGGGGACCCCATGGGATCCCCCGCGCCAGTCTCACCCTTGTGCCTGTTCCTACCCGCCCGGGGTCACAATCTCTAGGCCGCGTGGCACGTCGGAGCCGTCCGCGACGAAGCTGTACCGGCACGCGATGTCACCGACGCTCACAGGCGTCCCCGCGGGCAGGCGCACCGTCCACGTGATCCACGCGTAGTCGGACGTTGGGCCGACGCTCTGCGCGGGCACGCCCTTCACGGTACAGCTTGTCGCCGAGTACGCGTTGAACACCACGTCCTCCTTGCCGGCCGGCGTCAGGCTGTTCGTGGGCAGCACCGGGCCGTCGAAGGCGAAGTTGTCCCAGTGCATCTGCTGCGCCGCGACCGTGCACTGGTTCAGGATGCCGTTCGGCCACACCTCCGGCGGGGCGCCGCCCGTGCCGTCCTTGCACGGGTTGTAGCTCGCCTGCTGAAGGTACACATACGTCCGGTCGAAGCCCAGGTCCGGCATCGCGGTGTCCAGGTAGACGGTGCCGTTCACGACCACCTTCAGGTGCGTGCGACTGACGTAGACATCGACATGGTCTCGCACGTTGTCGAATCCGGTGGGGAATCCGCTCCAGTCCGGGACGAGGGCGACGTTGCCGAGGCAGTACCCGCCGCCGCAGCTTCCGTTCGTGTACTTCGTGACGATCACGTTCTGCCCGGACGGGCCGCCCTTCAGCCAGATGTCCAGCCCGTCCGGCGGATAGGGGACCGTGGTGTTCTGGCGGTCGTCGGTGCCGCGCTTGAAGAGCTCCGGCGAGAGCGTGAGCCGCACGTAGCGCCGGGCGCTCGTCTTCGTGTCCACGTCGAAGTGGATGTGGCCGGTACGGCCCGCGAAGTCAAACGGTTGGTGCAGGCGGAGGATGATCTCGCCGAAGTTCGAGTCGGCCATCGACGTCATGAAGTGCTCGTACGCGGTAAACCCGTACATGCCCGGCATCATCGGCACCGTGCCGTCGATGCAGCACGGGATAGCCGCGTTGGAGCTCGGGCCGGAGTCCGGATAGTACTGCGGGCCGGTCGTGCTCAGCGCATCGAAGCTGTACGGGTCACCCGGCATCGGGAACATCTGGTGGGTCGTCGTCTGTTCGCGGCGGAAGTCGTCGCAGAAGCCGCCGATCCAGCGGTCGCAGAAGAAGTAGTCGAACTTGTTCCCCGTCGAGGAGCCGCACTGACTCTGGCCGCTCGGGTCGAGCTTCGTCGCGCAGACGGTCTGCTCGAACGTGCCGAAGGGCGCGGCGGTGGGCGTCGCCGGCGCTGGCGCCGTCGCCGTCGCCGTCGGTGCGGCCTTGGGCGTCGGCGTCGATGTCGGGACGCTGACCGGCGTCACCGTTTCACCTGGTGGGACCCGAACGGGCGGCGGCGTGGGCGTCCCCACAACCGTTGTAGCCTCCGCCGACGTCACCGTGCCATACATGCTGAACGACTGGGCCGCGTACGCGAGCCATCCCGACGCCCGCTGCGGGAACGCGCCGTACGGCTGCGCCGACCAGCCGACGGCATCCGATGGCGGCAGCCCATTCGCCATGCGATAGACCGTCAGCGGGTCGTCGGTCTGGGCGACGATCCAGTACGTGGCGGCGGAGACCAGCGGGGTCGTGGTGGTCGGCAGGGTGTTCCAGCCGAGCTGCGCTGGCGCCGGCGCCGTCTGCGCGATGAGCGATCCCGGACTGTTCTGCGCGTTGGTGTACAGGGCGAGGCCAATGTGTGCGCCCGGCGACGTCGACCCCACGTACACGGACAGGCTGTTGATGTTGCCGGCTACGGGCAACTTCGCGAGCGCACCGTTCAGGTAGCCCCAGTCCGACGAGTCGTTGAACCCGGCTGCGGTGGTCCTCCCGAACGCCGTCGCCACGACCGTCGACGTCGGCGCGGGGCCCGCCGTGCTGGTGGGCGTGGGCGCCGACGTTGATGTCGCAGTGGGCAGCGGGGCGGCGGTCGCCGTGGGCGCGGGCGTCGTCACCGCCGTCGGCGATGGCGCGACCGCGGTGCGCGTCGGCGTGCTCGTGGCTGCCGGCGCCGTCGCCGACGGCGCGGCGGTTGTCGCTGTGGGCGCAACCACGGTGCGCGTCGGCGTGTTCGTGGCTGCCGGCGGCGTCGCCGACGGCGCGGCGGTCGTCGCCGTGGGCGCAACCACGGTGCGCGTCGGCGTGTTCGTGGGTTGCGGCGGTGTCGCCGACGGCGCGGCGGTCGTCGCCGTGGGCGACGGAGGGGTCGAACTGGGCGGTGGAATGCGGACGATCCCGGCGTGCGCGGCTTCCCACGGTGTGAACGTGCTCCAATCGATCTGGAGCTGATCCCACGTGTTCTGCCACTTGTAGCTCCATGCCCACATGCCGGCGTAGCCGTTGGCGAGCACCGTATTCAGCTCCTGCCCGGCGCTGCCCGCGGTGGTGTGGATCTCGCCCACCACGATCGGCCGGTCGAGGCCGAGCGCGGCGGCGCTCTGCGTCAGCGGCGACCAGGTGGTCGTGCCGAGGTCGGGGTCGTTCGTCGTCGTGCAGCAGTCCATCCACTGGTAGTAGTGGGTCTGGTAGAAGTCGAGATTGAGGGGCGGCAGCCCCTTCTTCGCGGCAAAGGCGTTGGTCCACACCTTGTTCCACTTGAGGGCGGCCGAGCCGATCGTGACCTGGTCCTGCGTGTAGAGGTGGATGATCTGCGAGGCGCTGCTGGCGAAACCCCAGAACTGCGCCATCGTCACCGGCGCGTAGCTACTGTTGACGGCCGGCGACGGCAGGTCGGAGATCCCCCATTCCGGCTCGTTCATCAGCTCCCACGACAGGATCATGGGATTGTTTCCGTACGTCTTCGCGAGCGGCAGGATGACGTTGTTCACGAGCGCGGCGCGCTTCACCGGGTCGGCGATCGCGTCGGTGTGGCCACCCATCTGGACGCCGGCGACATACGACGGCTGCGCCAGCATGCTGACGTCGAAGAGCACCAGGTCCAGGTAGATGTTGTTCTGCTGGGCGAGCGCAAGCGCCTGGTTCAGGTCGGCGTAGACCGATGGCTGGAGGCCGAGCGGCGTGCCATCCGGCGCGAAATTGATGCCCGCGCGGGCATCCGCAAAGACCCACCAGCGCGCGACGTGGACCCCCTTCGCCTTCATGTCGGCGAAGTCGGCCGCGTAGCTGCCGCCGGCATGGACGCCGTACGACCCCCACGCGTTCGAGCCGAAGTCGTTGCCGTAGCTGATCCACGGATAGTTCGCGCCCAGGAGGAAGTACGGTTTGCCGTTGACCATGATGCGAGAGGACGACGTCGCCGCGAGCACGTCGCTGGCCGTGCCACTGGCGGGCGGCAGGCTGACCGCGGCCTGGTGGGTGCCGTCGGTCGCGGTGAGCGTGAGCATGCCGGCCATACCGGCCATGGCGTCGCCAGCGGGAGGCAGCGACACGGCCGCGCGCACCTCGCCTGTCGCGGACGCCTTCGCATGGACGGCGGCCCGGCCGGGCTGCTGCCACGAGAGCGTCACATCGCTGTTCGGCGAGAAGTGCGCCGCGTGCGCCATGATGACGACTCCATCCTGCGTGTCCATGGCCTCCGCCGCGAGCGTCGGGGCGACGGCGGACGCACCGCCGGTCCGCGCAAGCGCGAACACCACCGGCAGGCCCACGAGCATCGCGGCGGCCAGGATGGAAGCGCGCGGGAGACGCGTCGCAACCCGATGCACCAGCCGCGTGTGGCGGTGGCGCAGCCGCCGGTCCGGGGGTGCGGCTGGGCCGGCCGCGCGGGCGCCCATCGCTGCGAGCGGGGCAGCCTCCGGCGGCACGGGTGCGCTCTGCGCGAGCTCCGGCAGCGTGCGCGGGCGGCCAGGCGCGACCGCGGGCGCGAGGCGCGCGGTAGCGGTAAGCGTACGGCGCTTCCGAGCTTGCTCCATCGAGAGCAGCCACGCGCCGATGGCGGCGGCGAGGCTGGCAAGCACCAGTCGGCTGATCGTCTGACGGCGTTCGCTCACGTCGTGTTCCTCCCCGCCGCGGCGCGCACGTCCGGGCACGCGCCCAGCGAGCGCGATCCCTCATGGTGCACGTATCTCAGAGCGGCTCCCCTTTACCCCATGCCAGGACGGCATCCCGGATTCAACATCGGCGGCATCTGCCACGTCCGAAGGCGAAACGGCGTGAGATTGCCGCTGTTCAGCCCCGGCCCAGGACCGGCGAAGCGTCCCGGCCACAGGCATCTTGTCCCGCGGTCTCGCCGTCCGCCTATGCCCAAGCGGCCCCCGTTTGCCTCGCAAACACCCTGACGTGCACGGGCGCAATCACCTACGCACGCCGTCCCGAACCTGCCACGCGACCTCGTGCACACGACCGCCGGCCAGCCACACGACGGTCCGGCGGCGTTGTACCGCTCCGCCGCGATGAAGCTCCCTGCTGCGGGAGCATCGGTGACGACTCTGGGAGATGGCCGGAGGCGGGAGCCGGATGCGAGCTGTTCACTGGCTGTCAGCGCAGGGCCGCTGCGCACGTCATCGCTCCTCTGGAGACTCAGGCCGGCACAAGGGCGCCGAGCACGGCGATCCCCCACGTCGGTCCTGCCTCCGCGTGGCAACCTCACGCCGCTTGCGACCTCAAACGGTGCAAGCGGCACGGCGGAAGTTGGGAGATGGGCGATGGAAGCTGCGGGATGTGACGGCGCGATGGTACGCGAGGCAACCCCGCTTGACAAGCGTCCGGGGCTGGCGGAAACGGCAGCATGGCGCCGCGTGGGGCCGAAACAGAGAGCAGGGTGGCGCTGCTCGACCGCGTCGCCTTACGAGCGTGCGCGCGACCGTCGAATAGACAACGTCAATAGGGCCGCCATTGCGATCAGGAGCGTCGCCCCGAGCTCGGCCACGGCGTTCACATATACATGATTGATGGCGCGGCGGTAGAGCACAGCATCAATGTCGTGCAGCGAGATCGCCCGCACCACGAGGAAGGTGGCGAGCGCCATCAGGGCGCCAAACCCCGGCACGATCCGCGCGCGTCGCATGCGGATCAGCGCGACGGAACCGCCCGCCGTGAACAAGCCGGCTCCCGCGAGCGTCGCGAGCACAGCCGCTTCCTGCATCGGCCGGCGGGACGCGTACCAGCCCTCCGTCCGAAACACCGTCCGGCCGATCTCGGCGATCCGGGCCGCGAGGTCGACCTCCCGGGAGAGCGCGAGCACGGCCAGGATGCTCCCCGTCGCCAGCCAGAAGGACAGCAGCGGCCGGTCCTGCCGACGCGACCTGGGCGCGGCCTGCCATGCGGCAGCGAACGACAGCACAGACGCCAGCAGGTAGACCGCGACGCGCAGCGCGCGCCCGTTGAGCGCGGCGATCAGCATGTCCATGTCGGGCCATCGTACGCCAACCGGCCGTTGCCGTCACCCCCGAGCGGCCGGAAGAACGGCGCACGCTCCCGGCTCGGGACGCTCAGGCGGCGAGGCGCTCGCCGTCGGCGTCACGGGCGCCGTCGTGTTCGGACACGAGGGTGTGGAGCTCGGCGAGGCGCCCGGACTCCCAGAGGGCGCCGAGGGCGCCGACCACGACCGGGCAGTACAGGGAACCCCCCATGCGCCGGATCTCCGCGAACGCCTTCGCCAGCGGCCAGGCCGGCTTGTACGGCCGCACCGTCGTGAGCGCATCGAGCGCGTCGGCGACGGCGACGATCCGCGCGGGCAGCGGGATCTGCTCGCCCGCGAGGCCGTCCGGATATCCGGACCCATCCCAGCGCTCGTGGTGCCAGCGCGCGACGCAGCGCTCGATCTCGAACATCGGCGACTCGCCGATCAGGCGCTCGCCGGCCACCGGGTGTTCCATCATGCGCTCCCAGTCATGGGCGTCGAGCCTGCCGGGGTTCATCAGCACCTCGTCCGGGAGGCGGAGCTTGCCGAGGTCATGGACGGCCGAGGCGGCCGCCACGGACTCCGCCTCGGGCTCGGAGAGCCCCACCTCGCGGGCGAGCGCGTAGCTGTAGCGGCGGATGCGGCGAAGGTGGCCCCCGGTGTGCGGGTCGCGCGCCTCGGCGGCGTCGGCGAGACGTGCGAGGGAGGCGCGGCTCGACTGTTCGAGCTGACGGTACGATGCTTCGAGTTCGTCGCGCAGCAACGCCACCTTCATCACCGGCGCCAGGCGGTCCGCGATCGAGGTCAGTACCGGCAGCCAGCCGGCCGCCTGCGCTTCGCCCTGCTCGCTCGCGCCGCTCAGGATGCCCAGCACCTGCCCGTCGAAGCGGATCGCCACGACGGCGACCGCGCTGATCGATGCCTGCCGGATCAGCTCACGCTCGGCGGCGGGAATGCGCTCGTCGTGTACGGGGTCGCGCAGGACGCACGGTGCCTCGTCGGCGAGGAGCTGGATGAGCGCGCGCCCCTGCTCGGTGATGCGCACCTCCTGCCAGGCGTGGAGGATCTCGGGCGGGGCGCCGGAGAGAAGGTTGTAGGCGTGGCTGTCGGTGTCGTCCGGCGAAAGGCCTTCGATCGATACGGTCACGGCGCCGATCAGCTTCTCGACCTTCTCGACCACCAGCGCCAGACGGCCGTACAGGCTGCCGCTGCCGGCAAGCACCTGTGCCAGCTCGATGTGGATGTCGCGCTCGCGGCCCGCGCGCGCGGCGTCGACGTGCGCGCGCCCGTTCGCGACGACGGCCTGCACAAGGTCCGCGAGCGCCAGCACGACGGGCGTGTCCGGCCGGAACGAGGTGTCCGGCTCGCCCGCGAGCAGCAAGTTGCCAACGCTCTCGACCTCGCCCGGGATCGGCGTATCGATGATCCAGGCATGCCCAGGCAGCAGGGCGGCAAGGCCGGCCGCATCGAGCGGGCCGGCGCTCCGGCAGGCTGCCTCAACCTCTGGCGACGTGGCGTCGGTGGCAACGATCGGTGGATGGGTGGCCGTGCCTTCGACGTAGATGCGTGCCAGCGAGAGCGCGAACTGCTCGCGCGCGGAGGCGGCGATCTCCGCGAGGATCTGGTCCGTGGGCCGGTCGGGGCGCATCGCCCGGCCGACGCCCACGAACAGCTTGCGGGAGGCGCCGGCGAGCGACGACAGCGCCTCCGCCTTGCGGCGGTGCTTCTCGCTGTACATGCGCCCGTCGGCCGCCGCAAAGAGCGCTTGCACGGTGTCGCCGTCTTCCGGGAACGTGCCGATGCCGAAGCTGCCGAGGGTCGCGGACTGCCGCGCGTCGACGCGCACCTCCTCGAGCTCCCGCTGGATCCTGCGGGCCGCATCGACGGCGGCATCGCGGGTCATGCCGGGAAGCACGAGCGCGAACTCGTCGCCGCCCAGACGCGCGGCGCAGGCGCACGCGCCACCCTGGCGCTCGAAGACGCGCGCCGTGCGCCGCAGCACTTCGTCTCCGAACGGGTGGCCGAACGAGTCGTTGAGGACCTTGAAGTTATCGAGGTCGGCGATGATCAGGCTCACCGTCCCCCCGTCTCGCGCCGCGGCTGCCATGTCATCGGAAAGGCGCTGCTGGAAGGCGCGGAGGTTGAACAGGCCGGTCAGCGGGTCTCGCTCGGCGATCTCGCGCAACTGGTCGGTCAGGCTGCGGACGGTGTTCAGGCTCCGCTCGATGACGCCGGCGTGGGCGAGACGGGCGAGCGTCGAGAGTGCGATGAAGGCGATGCCGCCGACCACGATCGTGGCGAACTGGTAGGCCGCCGCAGGCGATGTCAGGTCGCCGCGATGCATGTAGACGCCGCCGACGATCAGGCTCACCATCACGGCGAGTCCACCGAGCCGCGCCAGCACGACGGCGCGGCGCACCTGGTCGCGGTCCACCTCGGGGCTGGTCTCCCATTTCACATCGGAATTATCGGCAGCGAGAGCGCCCGTAGCAGACGGTAGCAGGTTGGGTTCTGCACCTGACGAGCCACCCCCTCGCGGGTCTGGCACCGGGGTACTGGTGGAGGGCGCAGGCGCAGGCCACGTAGGGGCGCAACGCCTTGCGCCCCTACCGCTCGCCGGTCCAGCACTGGACACCGGAGGGCGGGACGCGCCGCTCGCCGGGCGTGCTCAACGCAGATCCCGCCGTTCCGGCGCTTCGGGCGGCGCACCGCCCGGCAACAGGCGCCGCCACCAGGGCCGCCGGATCAGCTCGGGCGGGCGCTCCGCCGCGATGGCCTTCCAGCCGGCGGCGGTGCGCTGCCAGCGCTGCCGGACGACGTAGCTGCCCCCACCCTCGTAGCGCACGGCGGAGGCGCCGTCGTCACCGTCTGACGTTATGTCGATCACCCGGTAGCGCTTTGGCCGCACGCCGCGCACGGCCCCGGCGCTGCGCCCCAGCTCGACGAGCGCGCCCGGCGTCATGTGCGATGCGAAGCGCGGTGCGTCGCCGGCCACCTGCGCGCGCGCCTGCGCTTCGACGGCCGCGCTCAGGTCATCGTCCGTCACCCCGCCTCCCGTTCCTGCCGCACGAGGAGCACGCGGTCGTGCCCGCCGAGATCCTTGATAACCGACACCGAAGCGCCGGGAAAGTGCCCGCGCGCGATGCCGGAGAGCACAGCGGCGTGCGTGTCGCCTATCTCCAGCGCCAGCAGCCCACCCGGCGCGAGGTGTGCGGGCGCCTGGGCGATCAACCGGGCATTGACCTCGCTGCCGGCGGGCCCCGCCACGAGCGCGCCTCGCGGCTCGAAGTCGCGCACCTCGGGCTGGAGGCCGCGCCACTCAGATGCGCTGACGTACGGCAAGTTCGCGACCACCAGGTCGAGCGCGCCGAGCCCGCCGAGCAGGTCGCCCTGCCCGACGTCGACCCGCCCGCCGAGGCCCAGCGCCTCGACGTTCCGGCGCGCAAGCGCCAGGGCAGCGGACGACACGTCGACCGCGCAGACGCGCGCCCCCGGAGCGTGCGCCGCGACCGCACAGGCGATGGCGCCGCTGCCCGTGCCGACGTCGGCGATGCGGAGCGCCGCGCCGCGCGCGCGGACCTCTGCGAGCGCCAGGTCGACGAGCAGCTCGCTCTCCGGGCGCGGGACCAGCGCCGCCGGGCCGCACAGGATGTCGATGCCGTAGAACTCGCGGTGCCCGGTGATGTAGGCGAGCGGCTCGTGCGCCAGCCGCCGTGCGAGGGTACGGCGGAACGCCCCGATGGTGGCGGCTTCAAGCGGGTCCTTCAGCCGGGCGACCAGGTGGGCGCGGTCGGTACCGGCGGCGTGCGCGAGCAGCAAATCCGCCTCGGGCCGCGCGTCTGCGACGGAGGCCGCGCGCAGCCGCTCGGCGGCTTCGGAAATGATGGCTGCGACCGTGGCAGCGCGCGTCGTGCCGCTCAATGGGGCTTCGGCGTCGGCGGGCGGCCGCTGGCGGCGAGCACGGCCTCGCGCACCTCTTTCGGCTCGGGAAAGCGGCCCGCCGCCGCGTAGTCGAAGACCGTCCGGCCGTCGTAGCGGACGGCGAAGACGCCGCCGGACGACGGGACGAGCACGATCTCGTCGGCCAGGTCGGGGCGCTGGTCGAGGATCTCGCGCGCGAGCCAGAAGGCGCGCCCCTGGAACTTGCAGGCCATGCAGAACTCGATCTCGAGCCGGTGGCGGGCGGCGGACGCTTGTGACATGACGTCAGCGGGCCAGCGCTTCGCTGCGTCCCGGCGGGCGCGGGCCCTGCCCGTCGGCCTGTTCCAGCGCTCGCGCCTGTTCGTGCGCCGAGACGGCATCGATGATGCCGTCGATCTCACCGTCCATGATCCGCGGCAAATTATGGAGGGTGAGGCCGATACGGTGATCGGTGAGGCGGTCCTGCGGGAAGTTGTACGTCCGGATCTTCTCCGAGCGCTCGGCGCCACCGACCTGCTGCTTGCGGGTGCCGGCGATCTCCTCGGCCTGCGCGGACTGCTTCTGGTCGAGCAGGCGGGCGCGCAGCACGGCCATCGCCTTCACCCGGTTCTTGAGCTGCGAGCGCTCGTCCTGGCAGACGACGACGATGCCCGTCGGCAGGTGCGTGATGCGGACGGCCGTCGCCACCTTGTTGACGTTCTGGCCGCCGGCGCCGCCGGAGTGGAAGATGTCGATGCGCAGCTCGGACTCGTTGATGTCGACCTCCACCTCCTCGGCTTCGGGCAGGACGGCCACCGTCGCGGTGGAGGTGTGGATGCGGCCCTGGGCCTCGGTCGCGGGCACGCGCTGCACGCGGTGGACGCCGCTCTCGTACTTGAGGCGCGAGTAGGCGCCGGTGCCGCGCACCTCGAACACCACCTCCTTGATGCCGCCGATGCCGATCTCGTTGAGGGAGAGCAGCTCGACCGTCCAGCCGCGGCGGTCGGCGTAGCGGGTGTACATGCGGTAGAGGTCCGCGGCGAACAGCGCGGCCTCGTCGCCGCCGGTGCCGGCGCGGATCTCGACGATCACGTCGCGGTCGTCGCGGGGATCCTTCGGGACGAGGGCGCGCTTGAGGTCCGATTCGAGCGCCGCCCGCGCGGTGGTCAGCGTGTCGAACTCCTCGCGGGCGAGGGCGGCCAGTTGCGGGTCGCGCTCGGACAGCATGGCGCGGGCGTCATCGAGCGCCCGGCCGTTCGCCTTCCATTCGCGGTAGAGCGCCACGACCTGCTCGATGGAGGCGCGCTCCTTCGCGATGGCCTGCAGCTTCTCGTAGTCGCCGCTGACCTCGGGACGCGCCATCTCGGCGGTCAGATCGTCGTAGCGCCGTTCAATGGCTCCAAGCCGGTCGAACATATCTCACACCATGAAGCCCCCTGCACCGAGGGGGCTTCGTCCTCACGCTCCATTGTAGCATCGCAGCGGCGCGGCGCGTCAGACCTGGCGCTGGGCGCGGGCGCGCATCTCCTCGTACAGTTCGCCGTACACCGAGCGCTCGCTGCCGGCGATGACGGTCGCCCCGCAGACCTTCTCATAGAACGCCGCCGGCCCGACACCGCCGATGATCGCGTAGGCGTAGCCGAGGTCGCGCATACCCTCGAGGCAGCGGAAGAGCAGCGAAGCGCCGGTGCCGTTGCCGCGCATGTCCTCGCGGACGCCGGTCGGGCCGAAGAAGCCGCGGCGGCTGCTCTCGTACACGGCGAAGCCGACGATCTGGCCGTCCTTCATCGCCACGAAGCCGGTAATCGGGTGACCGTGCGAGAAGGCGAAGTCAGCCTCGGATGCCCAGTTCTCGCCGAACTGCTCGCCGACCCAGCGCCGCAGCGGGATGCGGTCCCAGGCGTCGAGTCGGCGGACGCGCACGCCCGCCGCTTCCGTCCGCCGGTCATACGGCGCCGGGTCAGGCAGGTCGTAGAGCCGCACGAGCATGTCAGGCATGGTGGCCCTCAGCCGAAATGGCCCTGGCGAGGTCCGTCAGCGGCAAGCGCCGCTCGCTGTGGTCCTCGAGATCGCGCAGGGTGACCTCGCCCGACGCAATCTCCTGGGCGCCGAGGATCGCGACATAGCGGGCCCGGTGCGCGTTGGCGTGGCGCAACTGCGCCTTCAGGCTGCGCCCCTCCGGCCCAACGATGGCCTCCGCACCGGCCGCGCGCACGGCGTCGGCGAGCCGGAGCGCCTCGATCGCGGCCTCCGGCGTCAGGTGGGCGATGTACAGCGCCGGCGCGGGCGCCGGCGGGACCGCGGCCTCTTGCCGCTTCAGGTTGAGGATCAGCCGCTCCATGCCGCTGCCGAAGCCGACGCCGGGCGTCGGCACGCCGCCCAGCAGCTCGACCAGGCCGTCATAGCGGCCGCCGCTGCCGATGCTGCTCTGGGCGCCCTCCTCGGCCGGGTGGAACTCCCAGACGCTGCGCGTGTAGTAGTCGAGACCGCGCACGAGCCGCTCATCGAACGTGTGATCGATGTTGAGGGCGGCCAGGTATCCCAGCAGGCGCTCGAAGTGCAGGCGGCAGGCGTCGCACAGATAGTCGCGGAGCCGCGGCGCGCCGGCGATGGGCGGCTGGCAGCGCTCCTCCTTGCAGTCGAGCAGCCGCAGCGGATTCTTCTCGAAGCGCATCCGGTCATCGGCGCAGACGGCGTCCAGCAGCGGGCGGTAGTAGGCGCGCAGGGCATCGATGTACGCCGGGCGGCAGGCGGCGTCGCCGATCGTGTTGACCTTCAGTGTGACGCCCCGCAGGCCGAGGCGGCGGTAGAACGTCGCCTGGAGGTCGATGACTTCTGCGTCGATGAGCGGCTCGGCGTCGCCGACGGCCTCGACGCCGAGCTGCGTGTGCTGGCGGTAGCGCCCGGCCTGCGGGCGGTCGTAGCGGAAGTTCGGGGCGATGTAGTAGAGCCGCACCGGCTGGGGCTGGCTTGCCATGCCGTGCTCGATGTAGGCGCGCATGACCGTCGCGGTGCCCTCGGGTCGCAGGGCGAGGCGGTCGCCGCCGCGGTCCTCGAACAGGTAGACCTCCTTCTCGACCACGTCGGTGCCGGCGCCTGCGGTGCGCAGGAAGACGCCCGCGTCCTCGAACAGCGGGGTCTCGATGCGGCGGTAGCCGAACAGCTCGCAGACCCGCTCGCCGGTGTCGCGGATGTGCCGCCAGTACGGCCAGTCCTCAGGGAGGAGGTCGCTGGTGCCGCGAGGCGCGGCGTACTTGCGGGGCTGCTCGGGCCGGGTCTCGGGTGGCATCGGTGCGGGCAGGATAGCAGCAGGCGCGCCGGTCGCGGAATCGCGCGAATGGAGACGGTATATACTCAATTGATGGATACGGCGACGCACAGGCGGGCGGCGGCGCGCGCGGCGCCGAGCGTCCGGCCGCTGATCGACAGGGTCTCGGACTACCTGCCGCCCGATTCCGTGCGGCTGGTCGAGGAGGCGTACGCCTTCGCGGCCGAGGCGCACGCCGGCCAGATGCGCCTGACCGGAGACCCGTACATCGTGCATCCGCTGGACGCGGCGATGACCGTCGCGGGCTTGCAGCTCGACGGCGCGGCCGTGGCGGCGGCGCTCCTGCACGACGTGCAGGAGGACTGCGGCGTGCCGAACCAGACGCTCGCGAAGCGCTTCGGGCCCGAGGTCGCCAAGCTCGTCGACGGTGCGACGAAGCTGGAGAAGATCGCCTGGCTCGCCCCCGGCGAGCGTCCGGGTGACAAGGCCCTCCAGGCCGAGAACC
>JAKAMA010000334.1 GCA_021813085.1 Chloroflexota bacterium
TGAGTCCACGGCGCGCGCGTTCTCCCGTGCCTCGCCGAGGCCGATGTTCAGCGTCACCTTCTCGACGCGCGGCACCTGCATGACGTTGCCATAGCGGAACTCACGCATCAGCTCCGGCAGGATCTCCTTCTGGTAACGTTCCTTGAGTCTCGGCGCCATTAGTCGATGTCCTCGCCGCAGTTGCGGCACACCCGGTGCTTCTCGTTCGCACGGACGATGAAGCCCACGCGCACCGGCTTGCCGCAGCTCTTGCAGATCACCATCACCTTGGACAGCGGCAGCGGCATCTCTTTGTCGATGATGCCCGCCTGCGCGACGCCCGGCTGCTGCGTCTTGTGACGTTTCGAAATGTTGATGCCGGTGACGAACACCTTGTCCTCCGTCACCTTCGGGCGGTGTCCCTTCACCTTCACCAGGTCGCCGCCACCGATCACCTGCCGCACGATGCCCGTCTTGCCGCGGTCCTTGCCGGCGATGATCAGCACGTTGTCGTCCCGCTTCACCTTGCGCATCGCTACACCACCTCCGGCGCGAGCGACACGATCTTCGTGAAGTTGCGCTCGCGCAGCTCACGCGCGACCGGGCCGAAGATGCGCGTGCCCTTGGGGTTCTGTTTGTCCGACAGGACGACGGCCGCGTTCTCGTCGAAGCGGATGAACGAGCCGTCCGGGCGGCCGTAGGTCTTGGCGGTCCGCACGACCACCGCCTTCACCACGTCGCCCTTCTTCACGCCCGCGCCGGGCTGCGCCGCCTTCACCGACGCGACGATGATGTCGCCTACGCGCGCGTAGCGGCGCCCCGACCCGCCGAGCACCGTGATGCACATCAGCGAGCGCGCGCCGGAGTTGTCGGCGACCTTGAGCCGCGAGTACTGCTGGATCACGCGCCGTCCTCCCCGGCCGCGGCGGCTTCCTCGCCCGGCGCGGCATCGTGCGCGTCGCCCGCCCCGGCGGGCGCTTCCGGAGCCGCGGCACGCGCGGCCGATTCAGCGGCGGCCGCGGCACGCGTCTCTTCGATGATGTGCGCGCCAATCTCGCGCGGCGCCACCTCGGCGACGTCGCCCCGCGTGATGATCTCGACGACGCGCCAGCGCTTCTCGCGCGAGAGCGGGCGTGTCTCGGAGATGCGCACGATATCGCCCAGGTGGCACTCGTTCTTCTCGTCGTGCGCCTTGTAGCGCCGCGTCTCGCGCAGCGTCTTCCCGTAGAGGCGGTGCCGCTTGTAGCGGTCGATGCGTACGACGACCGTCTTGTCCATCTTGTTGCTCACCACCGTGCCGACCTGCAGCTTCTCCAGCGATGCCATCTGTTACCTTCCCTTGCCGAGGTGCTCGGCGTACGCCGCCGCCAGTTGGCGCTCGCGCTGGATCGTGCGGATGCGGGCGATCTGGCGCGTGATCTTCGCCCGCTCCGAGGTGTTCGTCTGCTGGCGGGTGGTCAGGCCCAGCCGGACGCTGAACAGCCGGCGGTACGTCTCCGTCAGCTCCTTGTCGAGGGCCTCATCGGCCATACCGCGCAGGCCCTCGGCGCGCTCCTTCTTCTTGCGTCCCGCCATCAGATCCCCTCGTGCTCCTTCGCGACCATGCGCGTCTCGACGGAGAGCTTGTGGGCGGCCAGGCGCAGCGCCTCGCGCGCCAGGTCTTCCTTCACACCGGCCACCTCGAACAGCATGCGCCCGGGCTTGACGACGGCGACGAAGTGGTCGGGCGCGCCCTTGCCGCTGCCCATGCGCGTCTCGGCGGGCTTCGCGGTCACAGGCTTGTCCGGAAAGATGCGGATCCAGACCTTGCCGCCGCGCTTCAGCTCGTGCGTGATCGCGCGGCGCGCCGCCTCGATCTGGCGGCTGTCGATCCAGGCCGCGCCCACGGCCTGGAGGCCGAACTCGCCGAAACTCACCTCGTTGCCGCTGTTCGCCTGGCCGCGGCGGTGGCCGCGGTGCTGTTTCCTGAACTTCTGTCGCTTGGGCTGCAGCATCGCTCGTTACTCGCTCGCCGCCACGGCCGGCGCGGCATCGACCGCGGCCGCCGGTTCCGCCGCTGCCGCTTCCGGCTGCCGCTTCCTGGGCTCGGGCATGATCTCGCCCTTGTAGATCCAGACCTTCACGCCGATGCGCCCGAACGTCGTGTGCGCTTCGGCGATGCCGAAGTCGATGTCCGCCCGCAGCGTGTGGAGCGGGATCTGGCCCTGCTTCTCCGACTCGCGGCGCGACATCTCGGACCCGCCGAGGCGACCGCCGACCACCACCTTGATCCCCTTGGCCCCGCGGGCCATCGTCCGCGCGACGGTCTGCTTGATCGCGCGACGGAAGGCGACGCGCCGCTGGAGCTGCTCGGCGATGCTGCGCGCGACCAGGTAGGCATCAAGCTCTGGCGTGCGGATCTCGTTGATGTTCACACGCACGCGCCGCCCGGTCGTCTTCTCCAGCTCGTTGCGGAGCTGGTCCACGTTGGCGCCGCTGCGGCCGATGACGATGCCCGGCTTCGCCGTACTGATCGTCACGTTGAGCTGGTTCGCGTTCCGGTCGATCTCCACCCGCGAGATGCCGGCATCGATGTTACGGCCTTCCATGATCCGCTTGCGAATGGCGATGTCCTCGTGGAGCTGGGACTTGTAGTTCTTGTCCGCGTACCACTTGCTCTGCCAGTCGTAGATGACGCCGACCCGGAACCCCGTCGGATGTACTTTGTGACCCACTACTGTTCCTCCACGACCACCGTCACGTGACTCGTGCGGTGGAGTATCGGGCCGACGCGGCCCCGGGCCTTCGCCTTGAATCGCTTGACGGTGCGCGACTCGCCCGCGTAGGCGCGCTTGATCCGCAGCGCGTCGATGTCCAGCGCGTAGTTGTTCTCCGCGTTCGACGCGGCGGACTTCACGACCTTCTCGACGATCCGCGCGTGTGGCGTCGGCAGGAAGCGCAGCATCGTGATCGCCTCATCGACCCGCTTGCCCGGGAGCTGGTCGAGCACCAGCCGCACCTTGCGGGCCGAGACCGGCAGATACTTCGCCGTCGCGCTGACTTCCATCGTCTCCCTCGTCGCAGGCCCGTAGGGGCCCACGCTCTCCTACGGCTTGGCGGCCGGCGCCGCGGCGGGGCCACTCCGTTGCGTCGCCTTCTCCGACTTGCTGGTGTGGCCGCGGAAGTGCCGCGTGAGCGCGAACTCGCCGAGCTTGTGCCCCACCATGTTC
>JAKAMA010000015.1 GCA_021813085.1 Chloroflexota bacterium
GATCTAGGCGCCGACCATATCGTGGAGTGGGGCGCGGTGCACGCGCAGGTGAAGGATTCCGTCGCGAAGTTCCTGTACGACGAGACGCGGAGGCGGCCGATGGTGCTGCCGGTGGCGGTGGAGGTCTAGGCCTGTGGCCGCACGGATGCGGGCGAAGTCGGGGCGCGGCAAGCGCCCAAAGGCGGCCGTCAAGCCCGTCGGGCGACGACGCGGCGGCCAGTCGGCGTACCAGACGGTCCACGACCTGCTACTGCGCCGGCAGAGCATCGGCGTCGCGCTCTGGCTGGTGGCGCTGCTGGCCGTGCCCTGGCTCGTGCCCCTCTTCCCGGGCCTGATCAACCTGCGCGACCGCCTCGTCGAGACGTTTGGGTTGCTGGTGTTCGGGTGGATCGCGCTCACGCTGTACGCGGGCTGGCTGGTCGTCCGGGGAGAACAGGCGAAGCTCTGGGCGAGCTGGAAGCCGTGGGCGGTGGGACTGCTGGCCGGGCTCTTCCTGGCCGGCTTCCTCGGCTTCTTCCAGCCGTCGTGGCATCTCGGCGACGTCGCGCTGGCGCGTCACAGCATCGGCGGCGACCTCGGACGGCGCCTCGCCGGCTCTCCGCTGGGGGTGGTCGCGTGGCTCGCGGCGGGCGTGGCGGTGTTCGCGCTGGCGGCGCCCGAAGCGGCGGCGACGGCGATGCGCGAGGCGCCGCGTGCGGCGCAGACGGTGTGGGGCTGGCGGCTCCCGCAGCGCGCCGGGACGGGGGCCAAGCGCGCGTTCGAGTTCATCTTCCCGACCCACCCGGCACCGAAGGGCTCGGTCAAGGTCCCGCTCGATTCGGTGATGTGGGCGCAGACGGCTGGCGCGGCGACGCTGGCGGACGAGCCTGCGGCGGCCGCGCCCGAGGAGCCGGTGCAGGGGGCGCTCTTCCCGGAGCTGGAGCCGCACCCGGACGAGCAAGCCGATGGGCCCGCCATCACCGTCGATGCCGACGGGACCCGGCGCTCGCGCGACGGCTGGCAGTTGCCCTCGATGGACGTCCTCGCCGACAAGGCGCCGCCGGAGACCGGCCGCCCGGACAGTACCGTGCGGGCGGCGGTGATCGAGGAAACGCTGGCCAGCTTCGGGGTCGATGCGAAGGTCGTACAGGTCAACGAGGGCCCGACGGTCACGCAGTTCGGCATCGAACCCGGCTGGGACGTGAAGACGCGCACGGTCGTCGAGCGCGACCGGGACAACAAGCCGCTGCTGGACAAGGAGGGGCGCCCGAAGACCCGTGTCGAGGAGGTCTCGCGGACGCGCGTGCGCGTGCAGCAGATCACGTCGCTGGCGAACGACCTGGCGCTGGCGCTTGCGGCGTCTTCCATCCGCATCGAGGCGCCGGTGCCGGGCAAGCCGGTGCTCGGCATCGAGGTGCCGAACACGAGCTCGTCGCTCGTCACGCTGCGGAGCGTGGTGCAGAGCCCGCAGTTCCAGAAGCAGTCGTCGCGCGGGAAGCTCGCGATCGCGCTGGGCCAGAGCGTCGCGGGCGAGGCCGTCGCCGCGGACCTGGCGCGGATGCCGCACCTGCTGATCGCCGGCACGACCGGCTCTGGCAAGTCGGTGTGCATGAACGCCATCATCTCCTGCCTGCTGATGCACGCCTCGCCGTCCGAGGTGCGCTTCGTGATGATCGACCCAAAGCGCGTCGAGCTGTCGGCGTTCGCGCCGATCCCGCACCTGGCGTTCTCGAACATCGTCGTGGAGATGGACCAGGTCGTCGGCACGCTGCAGGCGGTAATCCACGAGATGGAGTCCCGCTACCGCAAGTTCGCGGCGCTGGCCGTGCGGAACATCGACAGCTACAACCGGAGCCCGCGCGCGGCCGACAAGCTGCCGTACTGGGTGGTGATCATCGACGAGCTGGCGGACCTGATGATGGCGGCGCCGTTCGAGGTGGAGCGCCAGATCTGCCGGCTGGCGCAACTGGCGCGCGCGACGGGCATCCACCTCGTGGTGGCGACGCAGCGGCCTTCGGTCGACGTGATCACGGGACTGATCAAGGCGAACTTCCCGACGCGCATCGCCTTCGCGGTCAGCTCGCAGGTGGACTCGCGCACGATCCTCGACATGGCCGGGGCGGAGAAGCTGCTCGGTCGCGGCGACATGCTCTACATGGCGCCCGACGCGGCAAAGCCGAAGCGGCTGCAGGGCGTCTTCGTGTCCGACGAGGAGATCGAGCGGCTGGTGCACTTCTGGACGCAGGAGCGCTTCTCGGGCATCGAGCGGCCGACCTTCGACCACCTGCTCGACGTGGCGAAGGCGGAGCTGGAGCAGGAGGGCGCGAACGACGAGATGTTCGAGCGCGCGAAGGACCTGGCCTCGGAGCACAGCCGCGTCTCGACGTCGCTCCTGCAGCGGCGGCTACGCATCGGCTACCCGCGGGCGGCGCGGCTGATCGACATGCTCGAGGCCGCGGGCATCATCGGGCCGGCGGAGGGTGGCGGCTCGCGCGAGGTGATCAGCGCGGCCGGACACCACGGCGAGCCGGAAGAGCTCCAGTTCTGACATCGCGGCGGAGGAGGGTCCCATGACCACGGACACGCGGCCGGTGTTCGACGTCAGCGTCACACAGGAGCGCTCTCCGGCCTATGACCCGTCGCACGGGACGCCGGACGCGATGGTGCGGCGCACGCTCACCCTGCGGCTCGCCGGCGCGGCGGCGCACTTCGAGCAGACGGACTACGGTCACCCCGGGCGCTTCAACGCGTGGGCGCCGCGCGGCATCGACGGGCCGCTGCAGCCGCGCACGGACGAACTGCAGCGGCTCTGCGACGCAATCGCGGCGCTCCTCGGTTAGCTCCGGCGGCGCACGCCGTACGCCAGCGAGCCTGCGCCCATCAGCAACAGCACGATGCCGGCGGTAAGCGCCCACGAAGGGCCGCCGCCCGCGGTACCGCCCAGACGGGCCGCACGGCCGCCGGTACCCGTGTTCGGGGCCTGGATGCCGGCGCCGACGCCGCCGCCCGGGGGCGTCGCGGTCGGCGGCACGGGGCTGGGCACGGCCGTGGCAGGGGCGGTGGTGGCAGTGGCCACCGCCGTGTTGGTCGGGCCTGCCTGGGTGGGCGTCGGCGTCGCCGTGCGGACCGGCGGCGGCACGGGGGTGCAGGTGGCCATGAACCCCGCGTTAGGCACCCCGCTCACCACGAGGCCGCCCGTGCACACCGTCGCGGTGGCGGTGGGCGTGGATGTCGGCGTGACGAGGATCCCGGCATGCACCACGGCGCCTGCGCCGAGGCCCGCGCCGAAGAGCGCCAGCGCGGCAAGGACAAGGGCCGACCCGACAAGCGTGAGTCTGTTGATCAACGTACGTGACCTCCTGTCAATCTGCGCACCATGTTCCGGCAATCTACCCGACTACCTGCGGCCGCGCACGCCGTAGGCCAACGAGCCTCCGCCCATCAGCAACAGCACGATGGCGGCGGCGAGCGCCCACGAAGGGCCGCCGCCCGCGGCACCGCCGCCGGTGCCCGTGTTCGGGGCCCGGATGCCGGCGCCGACGCCGCCGCCCGGGGGCGTCGCGGTCGGCGGCACGGGGCTGGGCACGGCCGTCGCCGGGGCGGTGGTTGCGGTGGGCACGGCCGTGTTCGTGGCCGCCGCGGGCTGGGTGGCGGTCGGCGTCGCCGTGCGGACCGGCGGCGGGACGGGCGTGCACGGCGCGGCCTGCGGGTCGTACGACGTGAGGATGATCCCGCCACATGGTGTCGCGGTGGCGGTGGGAGTTGACGTCCCTACGACAACGACGACCGCGCCAGCCGGGCGGGGCCCGGCGCTCGCGGCGAAGAGCGCCAGCGCGGCGAGCACCGCTGCCGCGCCGATGGCAGTGAATCGATTGATCATGGCAATTGCCCTCCCCCACTGATGCTGTACGTCCCTGCACAGGCGTGCGGGTTGCGTTCTGGCGTGAGCATAGGCGCGAGCGTCATCGCAATCAATTACAATTCTCCCATCGCGCGGTCTCGCGCAACTACCAACGAGTCGCCGCATCGCGGGGGCCGGTCCGTTGTGGAGACGCTGCTTGATCGCGCGCGGCCCGCTGTTATCATGGCGACGCTCCGGGCGCGCGCGACGCCGCACGTCACGCCGTTCGCCGACGACCGGGCGATGCTGCAACAGGTAATCGGCGACGAGCGTCTGGCGAAGCTGCGCGCCGCCGAGACGATCAGCGAAGGCTACCGGGCGTATGGCCCGCCCGGCGGGAGGCGAACGCATGGCAGACGCGGGCGTCCCTTCGAAGGCGGAACTGCTGGAGATGCTGCGCGCGTCGGGCGACGACGCCGTGCGCCAGTTGCGCGCACTGCCGGAGGCGGCGTTCGCGGTTGGGCGCTACGAGAGCGGCTGGGACGCCCGGCAGATCCTCGCCCACATCGCGTCGATCGAGTGGACGTACGGGCGGCTGATCGACCTGGCGCAGCAGGCCCCGGCGCAGCAGACCACAGATGCCCAACAGGCAACAGTCAGCGGACAGCAGGGCGAAGGCGGTGTGCGGCGGACGAGCGAGGAGGAGTCTGGCGGGCTCCCGACGCGCGCCGCCGCGGGCGGCATCGACGCGTACAACGAACGGCAGGTCGAGAAGCGCGCGGGGGCGTCGGCCGCGGAGCTGATCGACGAGTTCGCGCGCAACCGTGCGCGGACGATCGCGGCGGTCGCGGCGGCGGACGAGGCGCTCTTCCCGGCGCCAATCCGCTCGGCCGGCGGCATCACGGGCCCGCTCGGCGGCGTCCTGCGCGCGGTGGCGGTCGAGCACGTGATGGGGCACGTCGGCGACATCACCGGCGAGCCGTGGGCCGGGCGGCGGTGGTAGCCGATGGAGGACCGGACGGTCGCGGCAGGGATGCGCTGGGTCGTCTCCAAGGCGGACGTGCTGCGGGCGCTCCGCGAAGGCGAGCAAGGCGCCAGTGAGCGGCTGGGCGCGATCTCCCCGGAGCGGTTCGAGCAAGGGTCGTTCGAACAAGGATGGAACGCCCGCCAGACGCTCGCGCACGTCGCCAGCATGGAGGCGCTCTACCGGGGGATGATCACCGTGCTCACGGGACGGCGTTCGGTCGACGAGGACGCGCCGGGGCCTCCACCCGGTGCGCATGCGCCCGACCCCGAAGAGGGTGACGAGGAGGGCGACGAGGATGAGTCGGTCAGCTTCGAGGTCCTCTTTCAGGCCATGATCGACGAGCGTGCGGACGCAACGCCGGCGGCGCTGCTCGGCGAGTTCCGGCGACACCGGCGCGGACTCATCCGCATCGTCGCGGAGACGGACGAGGCGCTCCTGTGCCGGCCCCTCGGGTCGCCCGAGACGCCCGACGAATCCCTCGCCGCGACGGTGTGTCAGCACGTCCTGCACGTGAACGCGCACGTCTCGCAGATTGTGAGGAGCATCACGGTATGAGCATCGACCTCGGGCTGAAGCCGGGAGTGGGGACGTTCGCGCTCCTGAACGGCGCCTGTTGGATTGGTTCTGAGAAGCCCGTGGTGGCAGGCGCACGATTCGCCGAGCAGGCGCGGGGCGAGGCCATCGGCACGTGACCCGCGCGGGGATTGTGCACGCGCCAACGTCCAGCGCCGCCGCGTCGACACCTGCGTACGAGGTCAGTCGTCTACAGCGGCGGGCGGCGGGCGGCCCACGATGCCGTCGCCTCGTAGGCGCGCGCGGCGCGCAGCACCGTGGCCTCGTCGAACGGCTTGCCGATGATCTGCAGGCCGACCGGTAGTTCATCGCCCGAAGGACCGTCGGCGACGAAGCCGCAGGGGACCGAGATGCCGGGCAGGCCGGCGATGTTCACGGGCAGGGTGAAGACGTCGTTGAGGTACATCTCGTACGGGTCGCCCGTTTTCTCGCCGATCCTGAATGCAGGCGTGGGCGTGACTGGCGCGACGAGCACGTCGTACTTCTCGAACGCGGCATCGAACTCGCGGCGGATGATGGTGCGCACCTTCTGCGCTTTGAGGTAGTAGGCGTCGTAGTAGCCGGACGAGAGCGCGTAGGTGCCGATCATGATGCGGCGCTTCACCTCCGGCCCGAAGCCGAGGCCGCGCGTCTTCTCCATGTTGTCCCACATGCCCTCGCCCTGCTGGTACGAGAAGCCGTACTTGACGCCGTCGTAACGCGCGAGGTTCGCCGAGGCCTCGCTCGGCGCGATGATGTAGTAGACGGCGAGCGCGGCCTTCGTGCTCGGCAGCGCGACGTCGCGGTCCACCGCTGCGCCCTGCGCTTCCAGCGCGGCGATGGCGTCTTCGACGCACGCCCGCACGCCGGGGTGCAGGTCCGCGGGCATGTACTCCTTCGGCACGCCGACGCGCAGGCCGCGCACGCCGGCTTCGAGCTGCGCGGTGAAGTCGGGCGTCTCGCCGGGCGCCGACGTGGCATCGCAGGGGTCGTGGCCGCAGATGGCGTTGAGGACGGTCGCCGTGTCGCGCACGTCGCGCGTGAACGGCCCGACCTGGTCGAGCGAGCTGGCGAAGGCGACGAGGCCGTAACGGCTGACGCGCCCGTACGTCGGCTTCATGCCGACGACGCCGCACAGCGCCGCCGGCTGGCGGATGCTGCCGCCGGTGTCGGAGCCGAGCGCGTACGTGGCCTCGCCCGCGGCGACGGCGGCCGCCGAGCCGCCGGACGAGCCGCCGGGCACGCGCGAGAGGTCCCAGGGGTTGCGGGTGGTGAAGTAGGCCGAGTTCTCGGTCGATGAGCCCATCGCGAACTCGTCCATGTTGGTCTTGCCGACCATGACGGCGCCGGCGTCGAAGAGCCGGCGCACGACGGTCGCCTCGTAGGGTGCGACGAAGCCCTCGAGCATCTTCGAGCCGCAGGTCGTGCGCACGCCCTTCGTGACCAGCACGTCCTTGATGGCGACGGGTACGCCCAGCAACTCGCCGGCTTCGTCCTGCGCGAGGCGCCGGTCCGCCGCGGCGGCCTGGGCGAGCGCCTGGTCCGCCGTCAGCGTGAGGAACGCCCGCACGCGGCCATCGACCGCCGCGATGCGGTCGAGCGCGGCCTGCGCCAGCTCGCGCGAGGAGACCTCGCGGCGGCGCAGGAGCGCGGCGGATTCGTGGATGGTCAGGGCATCGAGGTCCGGCATCGCCTACTCCAGCACCGCGCGCACGCGCAGGTAGCCGTCGTCGGTCAGCGGCGCCAGATCGAGCACTTCCTCGGGCGGCAGGGACGGGCGCGGGACGTCCGGCGCGAAGACGTTCTGCAGCGGGAGGATCTGAGCCGTCGGCTCGACACCCTCCGTGTCGATAGCGCTCAGCACGTCGAAGTGGCCGATGATCTCCGAGAGCTGCGTACGGAACAGCTCGATCTCCTCGTCGCTCAGGGCGACACGCGCGAGCTTCGCGATGTGCGTGACGGCGTCGCGGTCGAGGGCCATGGACGCAGGATACGGGGTGGCGTTCGCTGGTGGAATCTGGAAGCTGGACCGTTGGACGCCGCGTAGGGGCACAACGCCTTGTGCCCCTACCTCCGGCCTACGACCTCCGCCCTCCCGCATCTGCTACCCTTTCACCCGGCGGGGTAACGGAAGGGACCATGGTCAACGCGCCCGACAGGGCGGAAATCGCCCTCGGGAATCCAAGCTTTGTCTGGCGGTCCGGGCAGGACCGCCGGCTGCATCTGATCCGGCAGCACGCGCCGCTCGAAGGGAGGCGGATCCTCGACATCGGGTGCGGGCGCGGCGTCTACGTGCGCAAGTTCCGGGAGTTCAGCGACCGCGTCGCCGGCATCGACATCGACCCCAAGCGGCTGCGCGAAGGGGCGAAGACGACGCCCGGACTGCTGCTGGGGGTCAGCGAGCGCCTGCCGTTCGGCGACGGGGCGTTCGACGTCGTCGTGCTCAACGAAGTGATCGAGCACGTGCGGGACGACGCCGCGACGATGCGCGAGGCGCTGCGCGTAGTGCGGCCGGGCGGGCACGTCGTCGTCTACGCGCCGAACCGTCTGTTCCCGTTCGAGACGCACGGGATCTATCTGGGCAAGCGCTTCGTGTTCGGCAACATCCCGTTGATCAACTGGCTGCCGGACCCGCTGCGCCACCGGCTCGTGCCGCACGCGCGGGCGTACACGAAGCGCGGCATCCGGCGGACGTATGCGGGGCTGACGGCGCGGGTCCAGGCCGAGACGTACGTGTACCCGGGCTTCGACAACATCATCGCGCGCCACCGACGGCTCGGGGCGCTGCTGCGCGCCGCGCTGTACCGGGCGGAGCACACGCCGCTGCGCGCGTTCGGGCTCTCGCATTTCGTCGTGCTGGAGAAGACCGCGTCGGATGGGGAGGCGGCGTCCGTCTAGGACGGACGCCAGGGAGGGTCGATTGGCGAGGAATCACGGCAGCCGCCGCCTGATCCGCGGGCGGATGAAGCTCAGCGGCCGGCCGCCCGGCGGCGGTAGCTCGACGCGCTGGCTCCAGCTCGTCGGCGTGCTCGTCGGCATCGGCTTCATCGGCGCGGCGGTGATGGGGATGGTCGGCTTCGGCGTGTACCAGTCGTACGCGAGCGGGCTGCAGCCGCCGGACCAGGTGATCGCGAGCCAGCCATCGGGCGGCGCGCGCATCTACGACCGGCACGGCAACCTGCTCTACGAGTACGTCGACGACCGGTCGGGGCTGCGTTCGCCGGTGAAGCTCAAGGACATCTCGCCCTACATGATTGCGGCGACGGTCTCGACGGAGGACGCGAGCTTCTGGACGAATCCCGGCGTCAACGTCAAGGGGCTGATCCGCGCGGGCCTGGAGACGCTGCACCTGCGGACGGCGAATGCAGCGACGTCGACGGGCGGCAGCTCGATCACGCAGCAGCTCGTCAAGAACATCTACATCGCCCCGAGCGAGCGGTACAAGCGGTCGTACGAGCGCAAGCTCAAGGAGACGATCTACGCCCTCGAGCTGACGAACAACTACTCGAAGAACCAGATCCTCGAGTGGTACCTGAACCAGATCCCGTACGGCGGGCTGTACAACGGCGTCGAAGCGGCCGCCGAAGGCTACTTCGGCAAGCACGCGAAGGACCTGACGCTGGCCGAGGCGGCGACGCTCGCCGGCATCCCGGCGGCGCCGGTCGACTACGACCCGGTGACGAACCCGGTGAAATCGCTCGCCCGCCGCAACGAGGTGCTACGGCTGATGCACACGCGCGAGCAGACGACGGTCAAGGGCCCGGACGGTAAGCCGGTGCCTGCGACGAAGATCCAGGTCAATGGCGACGGCACGAGCCTGAAGATCACGAACAAGGACTTCTACCTCGCGACGCTGGCACCGCTGAACGTCAACCCGCAGCGCTTCCCCATCCAGGCACCGCACTGGGTGTTCAACGTGATCCAGCCGGAGCTCATCCAGCGGTTCGGAAGGGAGGCGCTGTACAGCGGCGGGCTGCGCGTCACGACGTCGCTGGACCTCGGCCTCGAGCAGAAGGCGCAGGCGGTGCTCGACAAGTGGGTCAGCCAGTACGAGGCCAGCACCGGCGGCCACAACGGGGCGGTCGTGTCGATCGATCCGAAGACATCGGAAGTGCTGGTGTACATCGGCTCGCGCGACTACTTCAACAAGAGCATCCAGGGGCAGGTCGATAACGCCAGCCCGGCAGCCGGCAGGTCCCCGGGATCTTCGCTCAAGCCGTTCACCTACATCGCCGCGTTCCAGGAGCTCGGATGGGGGCCGGGCACCGAGATCCTCGACACGCCGATCAGCTTCAACGACGGCACCAGCGTGTTTAGCCCGACGAACCCGGAGCACAACTTTATCGGGCCGGTGCAGGTCCACACGGCGCTGGGGAACTCCCTGAACGTGCCGGCGTTCAAGACGGCGCTGTACGTCGGCGTGCCGAACGTCGTCAACGAGTACAAGAAGTTCGGGATCACGGGTCTCGACGGGCACACGTACGGCCCGTCGGTGACGATCGGCGGCGTCGACGTGAAGCTGTTCGACGTCACGTACGCGTACAGCGTGCTCGCCGCCGGCGGCGTCATGCGCGGCGTGCCGACGACGCTGCAGCTCCCCGCTGGCAACCGTACCCTCGACCCTGTGACCATCCTGCAGATCACGCGCCAGGACGGCACGGTGCTGTATCCGAACACGCCGGACCACCGCGTGAAGGTGCAGGAGCAGCAGATCGTGCCGCCCCAGTACGCGTACATGATCGACAGCATCCTCTCTGACCCGAAGAATACGTGTCTGACGTGGAGCTGCGGCATCTTCGACATCGGCCGGCCGCTGGCGGTGAAGACCGGCGCCAGCCAGCCGTACGTCAACAGCACGGCGACGGCGGACACCTGGACGTACGGCTACACGCCCGACCTCGTGACGGGCGCCTGGTTCGGCAACGCCGACAACGCGCCGACGTACAACCTGTTCTCGACCACGGTGGCCTGGCGGGTGGTGCGCGACTTCATGAAGGAGGCGCTGGCCGGCACGCCGCCCAGTAGCTTCGTGCGCCCGTCCGGCCTCGTTGACGTGAACGTGTGCGAGCCCTCCGGCCTGAAGCCCACGCCGTCGTGCGGCCGGGTGGTGCAGAACCTGCTGCCGGCCGACAAGGCGCCGACGCAGGACGACAACTGGTGGAGCACGGTAAAGATCGATATCCGCGACGGGCTGCTGGCGACGGAGCTGACGCCGCCGCAGTTCATCCAGGAGCGGCGCGCGCTGGTGATCCCGGACAGCGTGCAGGGCTTCGCGCGCACGCAGGCGGAAGAGTGGGCGCGCATCCTGAACGTCGGCGTGGCGCCGACGCAGAAGAGCACCGGCGACGTGCCGGTGCGGCTCGACACGCCCGCGGACGGCGACACCGTGAAGGGTACGGTGGCGATCACGGGCATGGCGCAGTCCGCGGACTTCGTGTCGTACCGCCTGGAGTACGGCGCAGGCGACCCGCCGCTGGCGTGGACGCTGATCTCGCAATCGACCACGCCGCAGCCGGGCGGCGCGCTGGGCGTCTGGGTCACGGACGGCCTTCCGGACGGCACGTACACCCTGCGGCTGGTGCTGGCCGACGCCAAGCGCGGCGAGCTGTCGACATACGTCGTCGTGACGATCGGCAAGGGGGGCAACGGGCACCGCAAGGTGACGGTGACGCCGGACCTTTCGGCGACGGCGACGCCACCGGGGAACAGTCAGAACTGAGGATGGCGCCGCGCGGCGGCAGGCCCCGCGGCGGCGTTGCCGGTCGTGGAGGATGCCCTATACTGTGACGGCTGCCGTGCAGCCGCGCGCCGAGGTGGTGGAATAGGCAGACACGCGGTCTTGAGGGGGCCGTGCCGCAAGGCGTAGGAGTTCAAATCTCCTCCTCGGCACCAACGAACGATGACGCGCGTCCGCCTGGCCCGCCGGGCGGACGCTTGCGAGTGGCGCAGGGCGGGCGACCGGGCGACGTAGCCAAGTGGTAAGGCAGGGGTCTGCAAAACCCCCATCACCGGTTCGAATCCGGTCGTCGCCTCCAACGAATCAGATACGAAACCGGGTCAAAAGTGGCTCGGTTTCGTGCTTTCTTGACAGATCTTGCAATCAGCGCTATAGTCCCTTACGCGGCTCTTCCGATACTACTAGTGGGTGCTCGTGTACGATCCGGCCGTAGGGGGGTCGGTTTCATCGCGAATGTCAAGGGCCGGTGGGGTTCCCTAGAATCGTCGCGCCCCGGATCGCCGGATGGGTTGCGCTCACCGCTCGCGCGGTACCCGCGACCGCCGGACGAACAGGCACAGAGGGGCGCCAACTGCGTCGTTGCGAGCACGCAACTTGACTTCTTCGCCGTGCTAAACGACAATTCGAAGATCACCGTACCTGGTGGTTGATAGGGGGAGATAAGTTGTCCAATGCTTGGACGGATCTCGTTACATCCAATCCTGTCCATGGTCTCTTGGACGAGCTAGAGCGGACGACCGCCGAAGCGCTTGCGCTTGATTCGCTTCCAGAAACCGCTAACGCCCACTTACGCCGAATCGAAACTGTAGCCAACAACATTCGCAAACGACTGCCACAAGTGCCGCCGCCGCTCGTCTCTGTAACATCGCTAAGCAATGGCGTCTCGCATGTTCAGAACGCCACGGCGATGGTGCGGAACTACATCGGCGATCGCAACGAAGGGCACCTCCACAACGCCAACACGCACGTGGACAACCTTCTGGCCGAGTTCCGTTGGCTAATGCCGCTATCGCACAAGGCCGAGTCACGGATACTTCTGAACTCTGCCGAAAAGCTCGCACAGACAGTCTACGCGCGCGAGGCAGAAGTCCGCCAAAGACTTGATGCGCTCATTTCCAAGATCGACGCGGCATCGACGCAGACTCAGGCCAACGTTCAACAAGCAACGGAGACGTTGGACAATCTCAAGGCAGCCGGCGAAGCGAGCGTCACGAACCTTACTACAAAAATCGATGCGGCCGCCGCAGCACTGACAACGGAAATCACATCTGAAAAAACGCGCCTCGATGCGTATTTTGAACAACAGCAGACTGCACATCTAGCGACGCGGCAGGAATGGCAGCGTGAGTTCTCGGAACTATTGGAGGCGCAGCGCCAGAGCAACCGCGCTGAAATCGACGCTCAGATTTCGATCATGCAGTCGCAAGTCAAGCAGTTCGGGGAAAAAGGCAAACAACTGATTGACTCCCTGGAAGATCTCGAACAACAAGCGAAGGAGATCACGGGCGTCACGGCAGCTGCCGGAGTGACGGGCGCTTACATCAAGGAGGCCGCAGAACAACGCAAAGAGGCGGACAGTTGGAGGCGATGGGCGTCGGCGTTCCTCTTTCTTACAATCGTCGGCGCGCTCGTCACAACCATTTGGTCTCCGCTCAATGGCAACGTGTCCACGGAGGTAATAATCGAGTACGGTCTTACGCGCGTCCCGATCGTCGTTGTTCTAGGCGGGATCTTTACGTACGCGGCAAACCAGTCCGGACACCATCGAACCAGGGAACAGAGGGCTCGGCGCCGTGCTCTGGAACTCACCGCCTTTAGACCTTTCATCGGTGAATTATCAGTTGAGGATCAACACGCGTTGATCAAGGACACGGCACAGAAGTACTTCCGGGGCGAAGATGATGAACCGGCGTCTAATAGGATCTCGCCAGACGCGCCATGAGCACCAGGAGGTAGAAGGGGAGCGCGATGCTAACCGAGAATGATCGCTTAAACTCTCCGACGGAAATGCGCTGCTGCTACTGCGAAGAGCCAGTCAACTCCGATCATTTCCCGCGCGCCGACGAGGATGGATCCGCCAGTAGCTTTTATAACGACGCCAGGGAGGGTTTTGCAGTTCGACGAGGCTTAGATTACATCGGCTGCGGATGGGCGAGTAGAGGCGATCTGAATCTGTCGGGTGGCGAGCGCGCCCCGTTCCGGCTGGCGTTTCCCCGCGTTGCCTGAACGGGTCTGAACACCGAACCGGCGACCCCAACCTCGCCCCATGGCCGACGCGCCTCGCCCGTCCGTTCTAGCCGCCCACCGTCGCCTCCACGTACACCGACGGCGGTGGGCGCCGGTGCGACAGGCGCTTCGTCCACGTCGTGCCGAGCGCCCGCAGCTCGTCGGCGTCGAAGAGCCGCGCCTGCTCGATGCGCAGCCCGCGGCGCGCATACAGCGGCACCAGGGTCCCGCGCACGTAACCGGGCGTCGGCTCCGGCAGGTCGCGCGCTTCGACGGGCACCGGGTCGTCGAAGATGCGCGTGTTCACGACGGCCCGCAGGACCGCGCCCTCGCGCCCGAGCGACGCCAGCCCGTCGAGCACCGCGGCCTCGCCGAGGATGATGCCGCGCATCAGGCTGCCCCACGGCAGGTTCACGTACAGCTCGCCGGCGATGCCATGCAGCTCCGCCGGCACCTGCTCGATGCTCGCGACGGCGTACAGCACGTTGGGCAACCCGCCGCGCTCCGGCTTGCGCGCCGCCCGCGCCGAGTACTCGCGCATGTTCTCGCGCACGGGGTCGAGGCCGATGACGAACCGCCGAGAGTGCGCCCGCGCGTAGTGGTAGGCGAACGCCCCGTCTCCCGTCCCGACGTCGACCGTGACGCCGTCGTATGGCGCGACGAGCCCCGCGAGTGCGGGCGCGTCGATCTGCCCGGTGCGCTTGCCACGGACGACGATCATCTCACGCTCGTGCAGGGGCGCATGATCTTGCGCCCCCGCGATCCCGGTCGCGATGCCGGTGCTGATGCGGCGCCCGGACCTACGCCGGCGCGCCCGTGGCCTTCTGCGCGATGGCGGCGAAGGCCTGCGGCTCGCGCACCGCGAAGATCGG
>JAKAMA010000335.1 GCA_021813085.1 Chloroflexota bacterium
ACCTGACGGCGATGGACGAGATGCGGCAGGGCATCAGCCTGCAGGCGTACGGCCAGTCGGACCCGCTCGTCGCGTACAAGCGCGAAGCGCACGACATGTGGGACCAGCTCCTGGTCAACATCCGCAACCAGATCACGCGCTCGATCTACCACGTCGAGCTGGCGGCGCCACCGCAGCCCGCGCCGCCGCCGGTGATGATCGCCACGCAGCCTGGCGTCGCCGAAGACGGCAACGGCTCCACGCCCGCGCTCACCGGCGCGACGAACCTCGCGACCGACGACCGCGCGCAACGGGCCGTCGCCGCGGCCGCCGGCATCAAGGCGCCGCCTCGCAACCTCCGCACCAACCAGCCGACGGAGGGCGGCGGTGGCACGACCGTGCGCGCCGCCGCGAAGGTCGGCCGCAACGACCCGTGCCCATGCGGCAGCGGGAAGAAATACAAGAAGTGCCACGGCGGCGAATAGCCCCCGCGGCCTCGTGACCGATCGTCCGCGACGCGAGGTCGCCGTCGGCCTCATCGTGGCCGACGATGGGCGGATTCTGCTCCAGCATCGAGACGACCGTCCAGAGGTGAGCGGAGCGGGGCTCTGGGGATTCTTCGGCGGGCACCTGGACCCGGGCGAGTCGCCGTCGCGCGCGTTCCTGCGCGAGATGGCCGAAGAGCTCGGCTGGCAACCGCGCCACTTCGAGCACTACCTCACCACCGACGCGCCACCGCTGCCCGGCGACAGGGAGTACGGACGCGGCGTCGTCTCGCACGTCTTCGTCGCGCATCTCGACGTGCCGCTCGAACGGCTGACGCTCGGCGAAGGGCAGGCGATGGCGCTGTACGCGCCGGACGAGCTGCCGGATGCGATCGTCCCGGGGCTCGTGCCCGTCATCGGGGAGTTCGCGCGCTCGCAGGCGTACCGGAGGGTGCGGCGCGCGTGGGACATGATCAGCACGACGGGCCTGCTCGTCGACGCGCGCGGGCGCTTCCTGCTGCAGCTACGCGACGACCGGCCGGACATCGTCAACCCGGGGCTGTGGGGCTCGTTCGGCGGCCGGCTCGAACCGCACGAAACCGACGACCGCGAGACGCCCGAAGAGGGCTTCCTGCGCGAGATGGAGGAGGAACTCGGCTGGCAGCCTCGCCAGTACGCGCTCTACGACGCCGTGCCGTATCGCACGCTGCCCCGCGACGACGCGCGCCGCCAGCTCATCTACGTCTTCGCGGCCGCCGTGCCGGTCCCGCCCGGCGACCTCGTCCTCGGCGAGGGCCAGGCGATGGAGTTCTTCCCGCCAGACCAGCTCCCCGCGACGATCGTGCCCGCGCTCCGTGGCCTGATCGAGCGCTTCGTCGCCGGCCCGATGTATGGCGACATGATCGCGCGCGCCGCGGACGGCGACTGACGCGCTACGGCTTCTGCTTCAGCTTGTCCGCTGCTTTCTTCGCGACATCCTCGAGGTCTGCCGCTCGGTACGATTGATCGGTCGTCTGCGCGGTTAGCGAGTAGCCGACCCGGCCGCTGACCGCGTAGACAACCACGAGGTGCACCGTTGCCTGTTCGCCGCCCACCGTTCCCGTGACGTCGATCTGGTACGCGTAGCTCTTGTCGCCGGGCGCATCGAGCGACAACTTCCGCGACGTCGCGTCGGAGAACGCGATGCCGTTGCTGTCGAGCTTACCGTCGTTGAACGCCTTGATGCCGCAGTCCACGATGCCGGACGTCTTGTCGAGGGCCGCCATGGCGTCGGCGGGCTTCGCGAACACGAGCACGGACTCCGATACAGAGGACGCGCTGTCGGTCGCGGAGAAGTCGCCTGTCTCCGCGCGGCCGGTGCGCGCTTCCTGCTTGGGGTTGCATTCCTTCTCCATCGGGTTCTCACCGTTGTCCGTCGATGAAGGAGTCTCCGTCCAGCCTGTCGGGAAATCGTCGACGGTGAGCAGCATGGACCTGGCGAATGCGGTCTCGTCTACTGGCGTGGGCGTGGCCTTGGGCGTCGAGGAGCCGCCACAGGCGACGGCAGCCAGACCCAGTGCAGTGACGGCCATCAGGCCGATGAACCTCTTCATTGTCTCCCCCTTTCGAACGCGGCTATCGTAGCGCGCGACGGCGCTGGGACAAGGGGAAACAGCGTTGCTTGATATAATGTGTCGACACGCCTGCGCTACGCAGGCGTTTCGCTTGAGAAGATGGCACAAGCACGGACCACGCAACGGAAGATCAGCGCCGGCGTCATTCTCGTCGACGCGCAGGGCCGCGTGCTCATGCAGCTGCGCGACAACGACCCCGCGATCATGTTCCCGGGGCACTGGGGGCTGACGGGCGGCGCCGGACTCGTGGGCGAGTCGCCGGAGCAGACCGCGCGCCGTGAAGTCATCGAGGAAACCGGGCTGACGCTCGGCCGGATCGCCGCGTTCCGCGCGTACTACTTCCAGGAGACGCCGGCCGGCACGCGCTCGGGCGCCCGCAAGCGCTCGGCCGACTACGAGCTGTACCTGTTTCACGCACCCTGCACGACGCCGGCCGAGGAGCTGGTCTGCGGCGAGGGCCGCGAACTGCGCTTCTTCTCGCCCGAGGACGTCGCCGACGCGCCGATCGCCTACAACCACCGTGAGGTGCTCGACGACTTCTTCGGCTCGACGGCCTACGCCGAGTACCTGCAGGGACGCCCGTTCGCGGCAGCGGATGCCGACGCCGTCGACCCGCTGACCAGCTTCCGCGTGGCCATCGAGAGCGGCGACCACTGGTTCGACGCAACGATGCGCGCGATCGCCGCATGGGAGCGCGCTGACGAGACGGTCGACGGCCGCCACTATCAGTATCTCATCGACGGCGAGGCGTTCGATTGGATGCTGCTCGCCGAGCGCCTCGTGGCGGAGGCCGGCGAACGCGTGCCGGGTACCGATGCCGAGCGCCTGCTCTTCTTCGCCCGCCCGCCGGCCGGCACCCTGCCGCACGTCGAGCATGCGACGGCGGCGCGCATCACCGACGACGACCTGCGCGGCCTGATCGGCGACGCGCGGCACCGGGCGCACCTGAACTTCCTCTACGGCGTGACGGTGGAGGAAGCGCTGCAGTACGCGGTCGAGCTGGAGGTCTCGAAGGAGCGGCACGGCGCCAACATCCGCGACGTGCGCTCCGGCGACGCCGTTCTCGACCCGGTGTACGAGCGCATCTATGACCGTCCGC
>JAKAMA010000336.1 GCA_021813085.1 Chloroflexota bacterium
GCGCGTCCTCAAGGAAGCCCGACTGGTGCAGGAGCAGCGCGCGGGCAACCGCCGTCTCTACAGCATCAGCCCAGACGGGCTCCTGGAGCTTCAGCGCTACCTGGAGACGTTCTGGGGCGAGGTCCTCGACGCATTCAAGCTGGAAGTGCACGGGCAGAGCAGAAAGGAGAACGATATGCCCGAGAAGGAGATGGTGGTCCGCAAGAGCGTGACCGTTCAGTGCCCGGTAGAGGAGGCGTTCCGCTTCTTCACGAACGGCCTATCGACGTGGTGGCCGCTCGACAGCTTCGCCGCCGGCGAGAAGCCGGTGAGCTGCGCGATCGAGGGCCGAGTCGGCGGCCGCCTGTATGAGGTCGATGCCGAGGGGCATGAGTCACTCTGGGGGACAGTGACCCTTTGGGAGCCGCCCCGAAAAGTAGCGTTCACCTGGCATCCAGGCCACGACGAGTCAACGGCCCAACAGGTGCTGGTCGTCTTCGAACCGGCCACGGACGGGACGACCCTCCGGCTCGAGCACCGCGGCTGGGAGGTGCTCGGTGACAGAGCGCAGGAAAGAGCGGCTTCCTACGACAGCGGCTGGGACTTGGTGCTGGGGCACTACGTCAGCGTGGCGAGCCGCGCGGTAACACGATAAACGCGGCGAGTGCGGTCTTTGTCCTTGCCGGAAGCGATAGGCGGCAGGCTTCGGCTCGCCGCCTATCGAAGCTCTTCGCCTCAGCGGCAGCGAGCAGTTGTGCCAGTCTGGCAGGCGTGGCGCGCACGCACAGTGCGTCACAGGAGGTGGACACTCGCCCGTCGACTCCGGTCGGATCGTCTGAGACGTTGCGGGTAACGCACCCATCCCGGCGCGGTACATCATCAGCTCGCGCGTGGGGCTTCGTCGATTCCAGTTCGCCGTTCTGTCAACCCCCGTTTCGCCCGCGCCGCCAGAGGCGGGGCGGCCGGCCCGTTCCCTCGGGCCGGCCCGTCCTGCCAGCGGCCCCGGTGCACCTCATCTCGGTGGCGCGACCCGGGCCGCACGTCCGCGCCGGGGCTTCCAGCTGCGACGCGGTCCGCGGCGAGCGGGGGTTAGGCGCTGCCACGGCCAGTGGGGTCGCTGGGGGAATCGCCCCACTGCTCGGGAGCACGGCGACCGGCCGGGAGCGCATTGCCGTTCCCTGGCAGCCCGCGATGCCTCCGGGGAGGAGAGTCATCGATCCGGACGCGCGCCGCAGGCCGCCCTGTCCCGTGGGATAAGGACGCGCGTGCGGCGCGTTTCTTTCATGCGGCTTGAAAGAATCCTGGCAGATCGTCCGCCGCCGTGCGCCCGCGAGACACCCGCCCGCGCGCCGCGCGTGCGAAGCAACGCGCGACTACGGCACCGGCGCCGTCGCCGGCGCCACGCCGGATGGAAGCAAGGGCGGCTGTGTGGGAGGCAGGAGCGATGGCGCCTGGGGCAGCAGCGGGCCGCCCGCGAGCGGCGTCGCAAGGACGGGGGGCACCAGCTTCTGCGCGTCCTGCGTGATACCTCCGACGGCTGCGGTGGCCGTGTTCGCCAGGGTGGCCGCCGTGCCCGCGACCGGCGACACGATCAGCGCGACGCCGGGTAGCGTGACGCTGCCGGCGAGCGGCATCCCCACCGCTGGCGCCGGAGTGGAGACCGCGGCAGGTACGCTTGCTGATGGTGCGGACGCGGTGACGTTCACCGCCGTGTCCCTCGGCGCGGGCGGCATCGCGGACCGCGGGGCAGGCTCGTAGCCGGCGTGCAGCGCCGCGGCCGGTTGGGGTGCGCGGTCGGCGCGCGCCGCCTCCGTCGCATGGCGCGTCCCGGCAGGTGTGCCCGGCGCGATCAGCGCTGCACCGGTGAGCGCTCCCGCCGTCGTGAGCGCCACGACCAGCGGCTTCGTCTGCGCGACCAGGGATGCGAGCACATGGAGCCCGGCGCTCAGGCCACCGCTCTTCGAGGCCAGCGCGATACCTTCGGCGACGCGGGCGCGCAGCAGCATCGGTACCGGCGCGAGCGCGAGTCCGGCGTAGGCGCGCGTCGAGTGCCGCATCGCGCGGAAGTCGTCCGCGCAGCCGCGGCAGGCAGCCGCATGCGCGCTCACCGCCTGCTGCTGTACCGACGTCGCTTCTCCATCGAGCACGAGCGACATCGCCCTCCGGACGTGCTCGCAGCGCTCGCCGGATGCCATCTGCTCCAGGCGGTGGTACGTCTTCGCGAACGCCTGTCGGCCGCGGAACAGGCACAGTCCCACGGCCACCTCCGAGATGCCGAGGACGCTCCCGATCTCCCGGTAACTTCTCTGCTCCACCTCGCGCAAGAACAGCGCGAGATGCTGCTTCGCCGGCAGGGCGGCGAGCGCTTCCCAGGTCAACTGCGCTTCCTGCTGGCCGATCGCGGCCTTCTCCGGGTCGTCGTGGAGCGCTGCCACGTCCTCCGGGAGCTCGGCCGTCGCCGGCGCGCGTCCTCGCCTGCGCGCGGCATCGATGCACGCCTTCGCCGCGATCCGGTAGAGCCACAGTGGAAACGCCGCCGGGTCGCGAAGCTTGTCAAGCTCACGGTACGCCTTGAGCCAGACCTCCTGGCAGACGTCTTCAGCGGACTGCGTGTGGCGGACGCTTCTCAGCACCATGTTGTAGATTGGGCGCGAGTACCGTTCGTACAGCAGGCTGAAGGCTGCGGCATCGCCGGCCGCCGCCGCCACGACGGCGGCGCGTTGGTCGTCCGCCGGGGCACGGCCTGGAGAGAGTGCGGCAATCGCGTTCGTCAACGGAGGCTCCCGGCAGGCCCGACGCGCGGCGCGGATGCCGCCCGACCGGGCCGCGGGTCTGGCGCTCCCATCATACGCTCACGGAGTGACGCCGAGGCCGCCGGACAGGCTGCCTTCGGCGGAAAGATCAGGGGCAACCAGACCACCCGCGTTCACCTCCTGCCCGCCAGCGGCTGTCACTCCGATCATCGACGGGACCGCGGGCAGACTGGTGCCGGCGTTCGCCGTTGTGGACGGGCTCGCGGCGCCGGATGCGCTCCCGTTGCCACCAGCCAAGTGTACCGCGGCCCCCGCCGCCACCGTCGCCCGCACCCGACCGCCGCCGCTCACGGTGGCCGGGACCGACACGCCAGCCTTGCCGCCTCTGGCATCGGCGCTGCCGTCCGCGTGCGAGGCAACCGTCGCGCCTCGACGGCCGCC
>JAKAMA010000337.1 GCA_021813085.1 Chloroflexota bacterium
GCGTCGCGGTGGACGGCGCCGGCAATCTCTACATCGCCGACACGTTCAATTGCCGCGTACGCGAGCTGGCTGGCAGCATCATCACCACGGTCGCTGGCACCGGCGCCGGCGCTCCGCTCCAGTGCGGGTATGGCGGCGACGGCGGGCCGGCGACAAGCGCTTCGCTCAACCAGCCCTACGGTGTCGCGGTGGATAGCGCCGGCAGCCTGTACATCGCAGGGGGCTGCCGTGTGCGCAAGGTGGCGGGCGGCATCATCAGCACCATCGCGGGCACCGGCACCTGCACGTACGGCGGCGACGGCGGCCCGGCCACAATTGCCTCGGTCGATTATCCCAATGGCATGGCGGTAGACACCGTCGGCAACCTCTACATTGCCGACACGAACAACAACCGCGTGCGCGTCGTCTATCCGTCCAGCAGCGCGCAGCCGGCGTCAGCGCCACCGTCGGCGACACCAGCAAGCGTCGGCGGGGTCGCCGAGGTGCCGCAGCTCGCCCCGCGGCCGGCGACCGTGCAAGAGGCCGGTGGAAGCGCGGCGCCCCGCGCATGGCTCATCGCCGCCGCGGCCGCGCTGTTGCTGTCGTCCGCCGCCGCCTGGGCCTGGCGCCGCCGTCGGCGCACCGCGCGCTAAGCCGCGCGCGGACCCAACGCGTCGGCACGCGCTCGAACGCCGGGCGTGCCGGGCGCGCGCAGGGGCCCGGCGCGTGCGCCGGGCCCCTGCGGGCAGCTTCGATATCCGTCCGCGGACGCCGCTACGGCGCGATCGCGTCTACCTTCGCGCGGGCGCCCGCCTTGTCCTTGTACCAGAGCGCGTTGATCTCGGTGTAGGGCTTCGCGGCGTCGGGCACGTCGTCCTCGGCGAAGATCGCCGTCACCGGGCACGCCGGCTCGCAGGCGCCGCAGTCGATGCACTCGTCCGGGTCGATGTACAGCATCTTGTCGTCGTCACCGTCATCGTGGATGCAGTCGACGGGGCAGACGTCGACGCACGAGCGGTCCTTCGTGCCGATGCAGGGGTCGGTGATTACGTAGGTCATGGCGCTGTGTACATCTCCTCGTGATGCTGACTTCGTGATGTTCAGCGCAATTGTAGGCACGGCCCCGCAGAAGCGGAAGCAGGTTTACGCTGTCCTTGCTTCGCAAACCTGCCGCTTTTTCGAGATCATGACGTCTGCCTGCCCGGGGCGGCACACCGGAACCGACCTGCCACCGGCTCGCCGCGCGCCTACCCGCCGCCGTCCACGCGCGGGCGCCCGGCCGCGCGCAATCCGCCATCCGGCGTGCGACGTACAATGGACGCCACACCCACGCCCGCGGGGCGGCACCAGCGAGGAGCGGTCATGCTTGCCATCGGCACCCCCGCGCCCGACTTCGACCTCGAGGACGAGAGCGGCAACCGCGTACGGCTCGCCGGCTTCCGCGGCCGGTCAGCGGTCGTGCTGATGTTCTATCCCGCCGACCTGACGCCGGGCTGCACGAAGCAGCTCTGCGAGGCGCGCGACGATTACGGCCGGTACCAGGCGGCGGGCGTCGCCGTCTTCGGCGTCAACCCGGGCGCCGCCGCCACGCACAAGCGCTTCACCGAGAAGCACGGGCTGCGCACGCCGCTGCTGCTCGATGACGGCGGCCGCGTCTCGCGCGCCTACGACGCGCTGATGCCGGTGCCGCTCCTCACGCTCGTCAACCGCACCGTCGTCGGCATCGACCGCGAGGGCGTCATCCGCTTCTACGAGCGCGGCATGCCATCGACCAGCACGATCCTGGCCGCGATGGGCGTGAGCGACCCGGCGTAAGCGTCGACCTGCGACCCGCGACCCGCGACCTACGCCCTGCGACCACCGCCCTGCGCCCGCGCGTCACCCCGGCGTCCAGCCCGCGCGCTTCATCAGGAAGTACTCGAGCGAGTCCGAGAGCGCGAGCCACGACGCCTCGATGATGTCCGTGCTGGCGCCGACGGTCGTCCAGGTGGCGTCGCCCGCGCCCGACTCGATGAGCACGCGCACGGCGGCGCTCGTGCCGGCCGCGCTGTCGATGATGCGCACCTTGAAGTCGAACAGCTTGACCGCGTAGATCGTCGGGAAGAACTCGACGAGCGCCTTGCGCACGGCGGCGTCGAGGGCGTTCACGGGGCCGTTGCCCTCGGCGGCGGTCTGGAGCAGCTTGCCTTCGACGCGCACCTTGGCCATCGCTTCGGCCTGCATCTCGCGCGCGCGGCCGGCGCCCGATGCGCTGCGCTCGACGATCCAGAAGTCCTCCAGCTCGAACGGCGCGCTGTAGCCGGGGCGCGAGCGCCGCACCAGCATCTCGAACGACGCCTCGGCGCCCTCGAACTGGTAGCCCTTCGCCTCCTGCTCGTTCACCAGCTCCTGCAGCGCGCGCGCCTCCTCGCGCGAGAGCTCGAACTCGATGCCGGCCTCGCGCAGCTTCTGCTGCACCGCGCGGCTGCCGCCGAGCTCCGAGACGAGCATGCGCCGCTCGTTGCCGACGGCCTCCGGCGGCACGTGCTGGTAGCTGGCGTCGCTCTTGAGCACGGCGGCGACGTGCAGGCCGCCCTTGTGCGTGAACGCGCTCATGCCGACGTACGGCTGGTACGGATCCGGCACCATGTTGACGACCTCGCTCACGTAGTGGCTGACGTCGGTCAGCATCGCGAGCTGCTCGTCGCTGACGACATCGATCCCCAGCTTGAGCTTGAGGTTGGCGATGATGCTCATCAGGTTGGCGTTGCCGCAGCGCTCGCCGTAGCCGTTGACGCACGCCTGCACCTGGCGCACGCCCTCGCCGACGGCCGCCAGCGAGTTGGCGACGGCGAGCTCGGCGTCGTTGTGCGTGTGGATGCCGAGCGGCGTATCCAGCTCCGCCCGGACGGCGCGCACCGCCTCGACGAGCCGGCCGGTCGTCATGCCGCCGTTCGTGTCGCAGAGCACCAGGCAGTCGGCGCCCGCGCTCGCCGCCGCCCGCAGGCAGCGGAGCGCATAGCCCCGGTCGGAGAAGAAGCCGTCGAAGAAGTGCTCGGCGTCGAAGAAGACGGTGCGCGCGTTCTGCTTCATCAGCCGCACGGAGTCGGCGATCATCGCCAGGTTCTCCTCCTGCGACGTCTCGAGCACGTCGCGCACGTGCACGTCGTTCGCCTTGCCGACGATCGTGACGACGGGCGTGCGC
>JAKAMA010000338.1 GCA_021813085.1 Chloroflexota bacterium
GCGTCCACCGCGCTGCCAGCGGGGAAGCGCTCGCCCAGCGCGCCCACGTTGACCTCCTCGTAGTCGATGCGGAAGGGGTTGCGGAAGCCCCGTTTGCGGGCCATGCGGCGGATCAGTGGAAGCTGACCTCCCTCAAAGCCGGGGCGCACACCGCCGCCCGCGCGGGCCTTCTGTCCCTTCAGCCCCTTGCCGGAGTACGTGCCGTGGCCGCTGGCGTTGCCGCGGCCGACGCGCTTGCGCTTGTGTGTGGCGCCGGCGGGCTGGCGCAGCTCATGTTGGCGCATCTACGCTTCCTCCACGGCCACGAGGTGTCGCACTTTGAGGATCATGCCGCGGACCGTCCGGTTGTCCTCGTGCTCGACGGTCTGGCCCAGCCGGCGCAGGCCCAGCGCGCGGATCGTCCGCTTCTGGTCCTCGCGCTGGTTGATCGCGCTGCGTTGCCAGGTGACCTTGATCGTTCCCATTCGTCCTACGCTCCGGCCTGCTGCGCCCGATTCGCGGCGGCCCGGCGGCGCGCGATCTCCTTCTTCGGGTCGCGCAGCTCGGAGAGCCCCTGGATCGTGGCCTTGACCACGTTGATGACATTCGACGAGCCGAGCGACTTCGTCAGCACGTCCTTGATGCCGGCGGCCTCCATCACGGCGCGCACGCCGCCGCCGGCGATGACGCCGGTCCCGGCGGAAGCGGGCTTCATCATCACCTTCGCGGCACCGTAGCGGGCGACGATCGGGTGGACGATCGTCGTCTTGTCCATCGGCACGGCGACCAGGTGCTTGCGGGCGATGGCCGAACCCTTGCGGATGGCCTCGGGGACTTCATTCGCCTTGCCCATCCCGGCGCCGACGCGACCCTGCCCGTCGCCGACCACGACGACAGCGCTGAAGCTGAACCGGCGGCCGCCCTTCACCACTTTGGAGACGCGGTTGATGAAGACGACCTTCTCCTGCATGTCCCCGTCGCGGCCGTCGCCGCGGCCGTCGCCCCTGCGTGTCCTCGGTGTTACCATCTCGTCTCCATCTCTCCGCGCCTCTAGAACTGCAGCCCGGCCTCGCGCGCCGCATCGGCGAGCGCCCGGACACGCCCGTGGTAGCGGTTGCCTCCGCGGTCGAACACGACCCTGGTGACGCCCGCCGCCATCGCCTTCTTCGCCAGCGCCGCGCCCACGGCCTTCGCGCGCTCCGTCTTCGATCCGCTGGCGCCCCTGAGCGCCGCTTCGGCGTCCGAAGCGGCTGCCAACGTGTGCCCCCGCGCGTCGTCGATGACCTGCGCGTAGATGTGCGCGAGGCTCCGGTACACGGCGAGCCGCGGCCGCTCCGCCGTTCCCCCGACCGTCTTGCGCACGCGCTCGTGCCGGCGGATACGCGCCGCGCGCGACGTCCTGGTGCTCTTCATCACTTGCCTGCCTTGCCGGCCTTGCCGGCCTTCCGGCGCACATACTCGCCGAGGTAGCGGATGCCCTTGCCCTTGTACGGCTCCGGCTTGCGCACCTTACGGATGTTCGCCGCGATCTGGCCCACCAGCTCCTTGTCGATGCCGCGCACGTGCACGCGCGTCGTACCTTCGACCGCCAGTTCGATGCCGGGCGGCGGCACCACCTCGACCGGGTGCGAGTAGCCGACGGACAGCGTGACGTTCTGGCCCGCCTGCTGCGCGCGGTAGCCGACGCCCTGCAGCTCGAGCGTCCTGGTGAATCCCTCGGACACGCCCGTGACCATATTGGCGAGCAGCGACCGCGAGAGGCCGTGCAGCGCGCGCACCTGCTTCTCATCGCTCGAGCGCGCCACCGTCACCTTGCCATCGGCGACCTCGAACGACATCTCTCGCGGGAACTCGCGGACCAGCTCGCCCTTCGGGCCCTTGACCTTCACGGTCGAGCCGTCGATATCGAGCTGCACGCCCTTGGCGATGGGTACCGGTAGCTTGCCTATTCGTGACATCGCCCTACCACACGTAACAGATGACTTCGCCGCCGATGCTCCGGCGCCAGGCGTCCTGGCCCGTCATGATCCCCTGCGGCGTGGAGAGGATCGCGATGCCGAGGCCACCGTACACGCGCGGGATCTCACGCTTCTGCACGTACACCCGCAGGCCCGGCTTGCTGACGCGCTGCAGGCCGCTCAGCACCGGTTCCTTCTTGCCGGTGTAGTTGAGGTGCACGCGCATCAGCTTCTTGTTCGCTTCGTCCTTCAGCTCGTAGCCGCGAATGAACCCCTCGCTGCGGAGTACGTCCGCGATCGCCAGCTTCATCTTCGAAGCAGGGATGTTGACGTACTCGTGCTTGGCGGTCACGGCGTTGCGGATCCGCGTCAGCATGTCCGCGATTGGGTCCGTCATGTTCAAGGCATCCGCCTCCTCGTTCTCCCGTGCTCTCGCCCTCGGCGAGCTTCGGGACGGGCCGTCAGGGCGACCCGCTGCATTACCAGCTTGACTTCTTCACGCCGGGGAGCTGCCCCTTGAGGGCGAGCTGTCGGAAACAGATGCGGCACAGCGCGAAGTGCCGCATGTAGGCCCGCGAACGGCCGCAGAGCTTGCAGCGGTTCTTCGCCCGCGTCGAGTACTTGGGCTCGCGGTTGGCCCTGACGATCATCGATGTCTTCGCCATGGCTACGCCCGCTCCTTCGCGAACGGCATGCCCATGAGCTCGAGCAGCCGCCTGCCTTCCTCGTCCGTCTTCGCTGTCGTCACGATGTTCACCTGCATACCCCGGATGCGGTCGACCTTGTCGTAGTCGATCTCCGGGAAGATGAGCTGCTCCCGTACGCCGAGGCTGAAGTTCCCCCTGCCGTCGAAGGCCTTCGTCGAGACGCCGTGGAAGTCGCGGATCCGCGGCAGCGCGGCGTTGAGCATCCGGTCCAGGAACTCGTACATACGGTCGCCGCGCAGGGTCACGGCCGCGCCGATCGTCATGTTCTCGCGGATCTTGAAGTTCGCGATCGCGCGCTTCGCCTTGGTGACGACCGGCTTCTGGCCGGTGATGGTCGCCAGGTCCGCCGTCGCTGAGTCCACGGCGCGCGCGTTCTCCCGTGCCTCGCCGAGGCCGATGTTCAGCGTCACCTTCTCGACGCGCGGCACCTGCATGACGTTGCCATAGCGGAACTCACGCATCAGCTCCGGCAGGATCTCGCTCTGGTAACGTTCCTTCAGTCTC
>JAKAMA010000339.1 GCA_021813085.1 Chloroflexota bacterium
TCCGATCTGAAGCGCAGCCGCTCCAGCAGCTCGTACGTGTGGCGGAACTCCGCATCGGTCTCGCCGCAGAAGCCGACGATGACGTCCGTGACCATCGCCGCATCCGGCACGCGCGCCTTCACCAGATCGAACTTCTCCAGGTACTCCGCGAGCGTGTAGCCGCGGCGCATCCGCGCCAGCACGGCGTCGTCGCCGGCCTGCACCGGGATGTTGAAGTGCTCGCAGACCTTCGGCAGCTCGGCCACCGCGTCGATGATGCGCGCGGTCATGTCCTTCGGGTACGAGGTCAGGAAGCGCATGCGCTCCAGCCCCGGCACGTCGTGGAGCGCCCGCATCAGGTCGCCGAGGTCCGGCGGCTGGCCGCGGCCGTCCTCCCGCCAACGGCCGCCTTCCAGTCTGCCGGGCGCGAGGTCGTGCCCGTAGGCCTCGACCGTCTGGCCCAGCAGGGTCACTTCGCGCACGCCGCGCGCGCAGTCGTGCTCGACCTCGCGGCGGATGTCGTCGATCGTGCGGCTCTTCTCGCGGCCGCGGCGGTAGGGGACGATGCAGTAGGTGCAGAACTTGTCGCAGCCGTGGATCACCGGCACGAACGCGGTTGGCCCGTCGGGCTCGCCGAACGTCGCCGGCCAGAACTCGCCGCCCGCGTCGTCGATGCCCGCGACCTCCATGATCGGCGCGAAGTCCTGCGGCCGGGCGAACGCGTCGACGTACGGGAAGCGCCGCCGCAGCTCCTCGTCGCGCGGCCCGACCATGCAGCCCATGACGACGATGCGGAAGTCCCTGCCCCGCCCGCGCAGCTTCTTCAGCCGTCCCAGTTGCCCGATGGCGCGGTCCTCCGCGTGCTCGCGCACCGAGCAGGTGTTCAGCACGACCAGGTCAGCGTCCTCCGGCGCGTCGGTGGCGACGCAGCCCGCGCGATCGAGGCCCGCCGCGAGCTTCCGCGAATCGGCGACGTTCATCTGACAGCCGACGGTCCAGATGTGGTACTTCACGTGCTCTCCGGCTGCGGTTGTCGTCCGGGCAAGGGGGCGCCGCGTGGCCATTCTAGTGTACTTCTGCCGAACGTGCGGAGTGAACGCGACGAGAAGCCTAGATGGGCCTGTCGGCGTGGAGCATAGCCGCCCTCGGCTGTGCGTCCGGCGAAGCCGGACCGCCGTCCGCGCCCTACCGTTCCGGCCCGCTTTCGAGGATCGCCCGCCGCCGCGCCACCATGGGCATCGCGCTGCCGGCGCCGAGCAGCACCGCCACGACGACCACGATCCCGGCCTGCGCGTCGCCCGGGTGCGTCGTCATGTTCCAGATGACCGCCAGCAGCATCAACGTCAGCGCGTGCGCCGTCCCGAACACGACCGGGTCGTGCAGTTGCGCCGCGAGCGCCGGCGACACCGGCCCGTCCGGCGCCGCCTGCGCCGCCGCCTGGATCGCGCCGACCCGCCGTCCGTTGATCAGGAAGTCCGCGATGGCGCCGACGATCAGCGCCGTCGCCGAGACGTTGATCCAGCCCAGATCCCATCCGAGCGCAGAGTCCTTGCTCACCATGTAGGCGCCGGATAGCAACAGGACGAGCGCTGCCACCGGGAACGCCTTCTCGATCAGGTTGGCGACGTCCGCCCATGGGCGGAGCTCCTGTGCGGTCCGGGCGCGCCGCATCATCGAAAGGCAGACCAGCTCCGTCGTGGCCGTGCCGGCGATGCCGAACACGCCGAGCAGGTGCAGGAAGAGGGCGAAGTGGTAGGCGTCGGGCATGGTGCGCTCCTTCCGGTGACGCCGTGAGTATACGCGCCCGCGCCCGTTGTGGCGCGCCGAGGTCCGGGCGCGATCAGGCGAGCGCCGGCATCGCCGCGAAGCGCGCCGGGGCGAATGCGGCCGGCACCGCGCCCCAGTCGCCCGAGAGCAGGCCATCGGCGACGAGCACGCCGGTCAGCGGCCCCAGCAGGATGCCGTTGCGGAAGTGCCCGGTCGCGGCGAACGCGTTTGTATAGCCCGGCAGCGGCCCGATCATCGGCAGCCCGTCGGCGCTGCCCGGCCGCAGCCCCGCCCACGCGAAGTGCACCGTCGCCGCGCGGAGCTGTGGCACCAGCGCCGACGCCATCGCCCGCAGCCCGCGCACGCCAGCCGCCGTGGTCCGCCGCCGGAAGCCAACCTCCTCGACCGTGGCCCCGGCGAAGACGATGCCGTTCGCGCGCGGCACGAGGTAGCCGTCCGGCCCCCAGACGATGTGCCGCACCGGCGTCCGCATGCCGCCAAGCGCGATCATCTGCCCGCGCACCGGCCGCACCGGCAGGTCAGTGCCCATCCGGGCCGCGAGCTGTCCCGAGCGCGCGCCGGCCGCGAGCACGACAGCGTCGCACGCGTGGGTCGTGTCCGCCGCGCGCACGCCGGTGACGCGGCCATCGCGCCGCACGAACGAGCGCACGCCGGCGTGCTGGTGGATGACGGCGCCGTGCGCGGCCGCGGCGCGCGCCAGCGCGAGGGCGACCATCTGGTTGCTCACGCTCCCCTCGCCCGGCGAGAACACCCCCGCCACCACGTCGGCGCTGAGTCGCGGCTCGAGCTCGCGGCACGTCGCCCCGTCGAGCCATTCGAGCGGGAAGCCCAGCTCGCGCTGCCACGCGTAGCGTCGCCGCAGCGTCGCCGCCTGCTCGTCGTCGAACGCCACCTTCAGGATGCCGTCCAGCCGCAGCTCCAGGTCGAAGCCGCAGGCGGCCCGCAGCTCGTCGATCAGCCGCGGATACGCGCGGAGCGCACGCACGCCGGCTTCGAGCATCGGCCCCGGCTCGTGGGTCTCGGTCAGGGGCGCCAGCATGCCCGCCGCCGCGTTCGTGGCCTGCATGCCCGTCGTGCCGTACTCCAGCAGCACGGCCTTCGCGCCCCGCTTCGCCAGCTCGTACGCGCAGGCGCAGCCGACGATGCCGCCGCCGACGATGACGACGTCGCCGCCCGGACCGCTCATCGCGCGCCTCCCCCGACCATGCGCACGACCTCCAGCACGTCGCCCGCCCGCACGCGCGCCGATGCGTAGTCGTGCTTCGGGACGACCTCGCCGTTGATCGCCACGGCGACGAGCTGCGGGTTGATGCCGAACGTGCGCAGGAACGACGGCAGGTCCGTCTCCCCGTCGATCTCCCGCGGCTTGCCGTTGAC
>JAKAMA010000340.1 GCA_021813085.1 Chloroflexota bacterium
GACGAGTTCCTCTCCGACCTGGCGGACGCCGTCTCGCACAACGCCGGCACCAGCACCAGGGCGGCGACCTACGGCGACGACGTGAGCGCGGCCGCGCGGCCCGGCGGGGAGGCCGCGGCCGAGGGGTCCTGAGCGGCAGCGCGGAGGAGCCGATGGGGCGCACGGCCGGGCGGCACGGCGGAACCGCGCTGTTCCGCATCGCGCCCGGCGTTCATCCGACCCCGGTTGGTGTACGATGGCGGCGAGATGGAACCGCGCATCCAGTACACGACCGCGGCCGATGGGGTCAGCATCGCCTTCTGCGATGCGGGGGCTGGCGTGCCGGTCGTCTTCGTCAGCGACGCGTTGCCCTTCAGCCACATTCAGGCCGAGGCGCAGCACCCTGCCGAACACGCGATGTACGACGCGCTCGCGCGGACGCACCGCATCGTGCGCTACGACTCCCGCGGCGCAGGGTCGTCGGACCGCGGCGTGGTGGACTTCTCGCTCGATGCGTACGTGAGCGACCTCGAGGCGGTCGCCGGCCGCGTGGGCGTGGACCGCTTCGCGCTGTACGGCGCCTGGGCGGGCGGGCCGGTAGCGATCGCCTACGCCGCCCGCCACCCGGAGCGCGTCTCGCACCTCGTGCTGTGCCAGAGCTACGCGCGCGCGGAGGAGGCGATGCGCACACCGGAAATGACGGCGATCCGCGGGCTGCTCGACACGAGCTGGGAGATCTTTACGGAGAGCATCGCGCACGCGCTGATCCTCGGCTGGTCGGAGGGTGAGCTGGCGCACGAGCTGGCGTTGTTCCTGCGTGAGGCGATGACGCACGAGACGGCGCGGGTCGCGTTTCCGGCGGTCGGCGCGTTCGACGCGTCGGACGCGCTGGAGGGCGTGCGGGCGCCAACGCTGGTCCTGTGCTCGGCCGACGTGCCCTGGCCGCCGACCGGCCTGTCGCGGGCGATGGCGGCGCGCATCGCCGATGCGCGGCTCATCGTGCTGGCGGACCTTGCTGCGGACCGCCGCGGATACGGGGCGATGTGGGACGCGATCGACGAGTTCATCGGCGTGCGCCGGGCCGACGCGGCGTCCTACGGCGAGCCGATGGCGGCGAGCGAGTTCGTGACGATCCTCTTCACCGACATCGAGGGGTCGACCAACCTGACGCAGCGCTACGGCGACGCACGGGCGCAGGAGCTGCTGCGCACGCACAACGCCATCGTACGCGAAGCGCTGCGGGCGCGCGGGGGCAGCGAGACCAAGCACACCGGCGACGGGATCATGGCGTCGTTCCCGTCGGCGTCGCGCGCCATCGACAGCGCGATCGCCATCCAGCAGGCGGTCGCATCCTACAACGGGCACCATCCGGAGCTGCCGCTCGGCGTGCGCATCGGCCTCAACGCAGGCGAGCCCGTGGCGGAGGAGCGGGACCTCTTCGGGGCGGCCGTGCAACTCGCGCGGCGGGTCTGCGACCGCGCAGAGCCGGGACAGATCCTGGTGCCGGAGGGCGTGCGCTACCTGGTCGCCGGCAAGGGGTACCTGTTCGCCGACCGGGGCATCGTGTCGCTGAAGGGGTTCGAAGACCCCGTGCGGCTGTACGAGGTGCGTCAGCCCGACGCGCGGAACGCCTGACATCTCGCACGCGGCGCCGGTCCGCGGGCGAGGGCCGGTCAGCGGACGGACGACCGCGCGTCCAGCCAGCCGGCGATGTCGTCGACCACCTGCGCGCGCTCGGGCTCGTTCAGGATCTCGTGATACAGCCCCTCGTAGAGCTTCAACGTCTTGTCGGCCGAGCGCGCCCGCCTGTACAGCTCGCGGCTGCCCTCCGGCTGCGTGAGCGCGTCCGCGGTGCCGTGCATGATCAGCAGGGGCAGCGTGACATCCTCCATGCCGGCGTCGATGCGGCGGACCGCCCGGATCATCGCCGCGACGAGCCCCGCGCGCATGCGGCCGCGGTAGACGAGCGGGTCTTCGGCGTAACGGCGCACCACGTCCGGGTCGCGCGACACGTCGGCGGCGGCGAGGCGCCGTAGCGGCAGGCGGGGGGCGAGACGGCCGAGCGCGAGCATCGCCGCCTGCAGGGGCAGCGGGGCGCCAGCGAGCGTGAGGCCGGCGCCGCTCAGCAGCACACCCTCGACGGGCGGCGGGGCGGCGACCGCCGCGAGGGCGACGACCGTGCCGCCCATGCTGTGGCCGAGCAGAACCAGCGGCCGCCCGGGGGCGGCAGCACTGACGCGGTCGAGGAAGACGCGCAGGTCCGCCAGGTACGCGCCGAACGACCGCACGAAGGCGCGCGGGCCCTCGGAGCGCCCGTGGCCGCGCAGGTCGAAGGCGAAGACGGCGTAGCCGCGGCCGGCGAGCGCCTCGCCGACGTGCGCGTAGCGGCCGCTGTGCTCGGCGTAGCCGTGGACGATGGCGAGCGCGGCGTGCGGCTCGGGGTCCGGCAGCCAGCGCCGCTCGAACAGGCGTAGCCCGTCGGCGGCGGCGAAGACGCCCTCTTCGGTGCGCACCGTGTGTGGCATCGGGGTGAGTGTACGGGCACGGGCACGATGGCAGAAGTGGTGCGTTTCTCCTGCCATCTCCTGCCATGGCGGGCGAGAATCGAATCTGTTTTCGATTTCGGTCTGCAGTTTTCATGTTCTGGGGAGGCCGCTGACCTGGAGGCGGGCAAGGGGCGCCGGGTGGCCGCCGCGGCGGGCCTGGATGGCCTCCAACTGATTGAGCGCGGCGTAGAGCTGGCGGCTGAGGTGGGCCTCGTAGCGGATGATGTGGTCGCCGTATTCGGCATCGGGGATGACGTGCGGGGGGAGCGGGCCGGGGAAACGCGCGGCGGCGGCGAGGGCGGGGGCGTAAAAGCCGCTGACCGGGGCGTCATCGGCCGTGGCCGCGAGCAGCGCGAGGGGATCGGGGCGCGGCGCACCCGCTCCGTCGGCGCTCGCGGCAGGCTCCTGGACGCCTGGTTGGGCCAGTCTGCGACGGTTGTCGTCCATCCACTCGCGGCGCAGGGCGGCCCGTTCGTCGCCGAGGTGGGCGACGGCGACGAATTGGGCCTCGGCACGCGTGACGCGGCGGATGCGCCAAAGCAGCTCGGCGACGCGAGCGGCGAGGATGGCCTCGATGCCGGGCTCGGGCTGGAGGCTGCGGACGACGGCAA
>JAKAMA010000341.1 GCA_021813085.1 Chloroflexota bacterium
CGACTCCTCGCACGCCATGATCGCCTCGATCGGGCCCTGCGCGACGACGCGGCCGCCGTGCTCGCCGGCGCCCGGCCCCATGTCGATGATGTGGTCGGCCGCGCGCATCATCGCCTCGTCGTGCTCGACGATCAGCACGGTGTTGCCGAGGTCGCGCAGCCGCTCCAGCGTGCGGATCAGCCGCGCGTCATCGACCGGGTGCAGGCCGATGCTCGGCTCGTCGCAGACGTACAGCACGCCCATCAGGCTCGAGCCGATCTGCGTCGCCAGGCGGATGCGCTGCGCCTCGCCGCCGGAGAGTGAGCCGGCCGCGCGGTCGAGCGTCAGGTAGTCCAGCCCGACGTCGAACATGAACGTCAGGCGGGCGCGGATCTCTTTGAGGATCTGGCGCGCGATCGCCTGCTCGCGCTCGCTCAGCGGCGTCTCCGGCCCGGCGAGCAGCTCCACCCAGTCGCGCGCCTCCCGCACGTCCATCGCCGTCACCTGCACGATGTTCTTGCCCGCGACGGTGACGGCGAGCGTCTCCGGCTTGAGGCGCGCGCCCTTGCACGCCGGGCACGGGTTCGCCGCCATGTAGCGCTCGATCTCGCCGCGGATGTAGTCGGAATCCGTCTCCTTGTAGCGCCGCGTCAGGTTCGGGATCACGCCCTCGTACGTCGTGTCCCAGCGGTTCTTGTGGCCGCTCGACGTGTTGTAGGTGATGCTGATCGGCGTCTCGTCGCCGTACAGGACGATGTCCAGGTGCTTCTGCTTCATCTTGCTGACCGGCACATCGAGCGAGAAGCCGTGCTTCTTCGCGACCGCCTCGACCATCCGGAAGTACCAGGTGTTCGTCGCCGCGCTGCGCGACCACGGCGCGATCGCGCCCTCGCTGATCGACAGCGCGCGGTTCGGGATCACCAGCGACGGGTCCAGCTCCATCTTCGTCCCCAGCCCCGTGCACTCGGGACAGGCGCCGTGCGGGCTGTTGAAGCTGAAGCTGCGCGGCGCCAGCTCGCCGATGTTCGTGCCGTCGAAGGCGCACGCGTAGTGCTCCGAGTACATCCGCTCTTCCCGCTGCGCTCCCCTCTCCCCTCGTGCGAGAGGCGCCGGGATCGATGCGCGCGGCCCGCGGCTGGTCTCGGCGTCCTGATCCCCCCTCTCCCCTCGTGGGAGAGGGGCCGGGGGTGAGGGCCCCTCGACGTCCACCAGCACCGTCCCCCCGCCGAGCTTCAGCGCCTGCTCGACGCTGTCCGCGAGCCGGCTCGCGCTCGACGCGCTGCCTTCGCCCGCCGTGCCTTCCGTGACGAGCCGGTCGACGACGACCTCGATCGTGTGCTTCTTCTTCTTGTCGAGGTCGATGTCCTCCGCCAGGTCGCGGATGCGGCCGTCGACGCGCACGCGCACGTAGCCCGCGCGACGCGCGTCCTCGAAGATGTGCAGGTGCTCGCCCTTGCGGTCGCGGATGATCGGCGCCAGGACCATCAGCCTCTTGCCCGGCTCCGTCGCCAGGATGGCGTCGACGATCTGCTGCACCGTCTGGCGCTCGATCGGCCGGCCGCAGGCGGGGCAGTGGGGCGTGCCGGCGCGCGCGTAGAGCAGGCGCAGGTAGTCGTAGATCTCCGTCACCGTGCCGACGGTCGAGCGCGGGTTCCGGCTGGCGCCCTTCTGGTCGATGGAGATGGCGGGGGAGAGGCCCTCGATGTAGTCGACGTCCGGCTTCTCCATCTGGCCGAGGAACTGGCGGGCGTACGCGGACAGCGACTCGACATAACGCCGCTGCCCCTCCGCGTAAATCGTGTCGAAGGCGAGCGAGGACTTGCCCGAGCCCGACAGCCCCGTGATCACCACGAGCCTGTCCCGCGGGATCGTGACGTCGATGTCCTTGAGGTTATGTTCGCGGGCGCCTTTGACGATGATGGCGTCCAGGGGCATCGGGGACCCTCCGGGTCGGGCTATGAGAGGTAGGAGGCCGGAGGCCGGGCAGGGCGCCGGGCCCCACGCCCGATCGTGCGCCTCGCATCAAGTATCGCGCCGCCAGGATCGCACGGACCACGTCCGGGTCCGCCCGCTCGCTGCCGCACGCCTCCCGGCAGCTCATCATAGCACGCGTGTTCGCTCGCGGATCATCGCGTCGCGCGCCTGCTGACGCCCCGTGTCAGGAGGACGGCGAGGTCAGGCGATGCGTCTCAGGCGGGTGGCAGCGAGCCGGTTCCTCTACGCGCACGGGGTGAGGGGAGTACGACCACTGCCCCCGGCCCTATCCATCGCAGATATCGGCATCAATGTACGTTGCGACGTACGCGAAGGGATACGCACTGAGCCCCACCAGGTCGTCTTTGTTGACCCACACGAGCCTATATGTCTCGGTGTAAGGCTCGATCCAGAAGCAGTGGTGCCAGCCTTTCTTCTTGAACCTGTAGCTGAGGTAGGTGTCGTTCTGCGCCCGGAGCTGAGGTGGGTACATGAGAAAGCCACGCTTCTCCATTTCAGAACGGTAGTGGAGGACGACTTGCTCGAACGGTTGCGTGGACCCGTAGAAGATTTCCAGCGGCTCCGTCCCGTCCATGCTGCCTCCGCAGCAGCGGTTGACGTACACGCGATGCGCGCTGTCCGGCTCCACGTCGCGGACGAACCCGGGATCGCGGACGACGAGTTGCCAGGCCACCACGAGCACCGTCGCGATCACGGCGAGCACGGCGCCCGACGTCGCGGCGCAGCCGACGGCAGCGATCACGTAGCCTCCACGCACGAACCCGGGGGATAAGGAGGGCGGCATTGTTGTGGGCGCACCGATCGGAGGCTGAAGAGTCGCAGCCACCAGAGAGGGCATCGTGGAGCAACGTTGGCCGGGCGTGTGGCGCATGTCGCAGCCGGGCAGATGGCCGATCGGCATGCTCCAATGTTACAGCCGGTGTCAATCGACGCGTGCGGCAGCCCGCACTACACACTCCACATACACCGACGGCGGCGGCCGCCGGTGCGACAGGCGCTTCGCCCACGTCGTCCCGACCGCCCGCAGCTCGTCCGCGTCGAACAGGCGCGCCTGCGCGATGCGCAGCCCGCGACGCGCGTACAACGGCGCCGCGTCGCGCGCGCGTCGTCGGGCATCGGCTCCAACAGGTCGCGCGCTTCGACGGCCACCGGGTCGTCGAA
>JAKAMA010000342.1 GCA_021813085.1 Chloroflexota bacterium
CCCTGCGCGCCGCTCTTCCCGCTGCGCGACCGACCCTCTCTCAAGGCACCGGGTCCACGTTCACGGCAGACGAAGAGCCCCGGCGGACTGCCCGGGGCTCCCCTTCTGTGCAAGATCTCCGGTGACGCTCCGACCACCGACCTGCGACCGGCGACCGCAGGCCGAGTCAGGCGCTGGCCGGCTTCTCTTCCTTCTTCGGCCACATGTTCTTGAGGCCGGCGGTGACCTTCTCCGGGATGATCCTGTCCAGCTCGTCGAGCGTCCACATGTGGGCGTCCGTGTTGTCGACCTTCGCGACGACTTCCGGCAGGCTGTAGAGGCCGATCGTCGCGCCGCTGACGAGGAAGTCGCGGCCATTGACCTCGGAGGCCGCATCCGTGCAGAGCCAGACGACGAACGGCGCCACCGCCTCCGCCGGGTTGGCCCGTTCGAACGCCTCGAGTCCGGCCAGGCCCATGCCCGCCGCGCCACCGCGCTGTGCGGCCGCCTTCATCTCGTCGCTGATCACCAGGCGCGTCGCCGCGCGCGGACGGATCGCGTTGGCGCGCACGCCGTAGCCGCCGAGGTCGCGCGCCAGCGTGCGCGTGAGGCCGATGATGCCCTCCTTCGCCGCGGCGTAGTTCGCCTGGCCGCGGTTACCCAGGCCGGACTCCGACGCCGTGTTCACAAAGACGCCGCCCCGCTGCTGCCGGAACACGACCGACGCGTGCTTGCTCAGGTTGAAGTGCCCCTTCAGGTGCACGCCAAGGACGATGTCCCACTCCTCCTCGGACATGTTGAACACCATCTTGTCGCGCAGGATGCCCGCGTTGTTGATCACGATGTCGAGCCGGCCGAACGCATCGAGCGCCTGCTGCACCATGCGGTTGCCGGACTCGAACTGCGCGACGTTGTCGTAGTTGGCGACGGCGTCACTGCCCAGCTTCTTGATCTCGGCCACGACCTGGTCCGCCGGGCCCTGCTCGCCACCGGTGCCTGCGGCGCTGCCGCCGAAGTCGTTGACGACGACGCGCGCGCCCTCGGCTGCCAGCGCGAGCGCCTCGCCGCGCCCGATGCCGCGCCCCCCTCCGGTCACGATCGCGACCTTCCCCTCAAGCCTGTTTCCCACTGCGGTAGCCTCCTTCAGCGTTGCTGGTTGATCGCGTGTCATCAGGGCGCTGCGGTCCCGCCGCGGCGCTGGCCCTTGCATCCCGGAACGTTCTCCGGCGAAGGCGAGCGCAGCGTATGTCAGCCACAGGCTAGGGGCAAGGAAAAAGGCAGGCCCGCGCGCGGCGTGGCGCCCCACAATCAGCGCGCGCACGTGCGATGCTTGGACCCGGGAACAAGTCCCCCCAGCCTGAGCACGACGCGGCGGCTCCGCGACACCATCGCGGGGTCCGCGACACGCGCAGACTCGCACCGGCGGCGCTGACGGACAGGCGCGCACGTTCAGGGGAGGGCCAAGAACATGGCCCTCCCCTCCCGTGTTCTCGCGCCTCTTGCGCCCAACCTGCGTCCGTTCAATGATTGGACAAACTGCAGACGACGCGGCGGCGGCCAACCCGAGGCGGCCGCGCGTCCAGCAAGGAGGAGCACGTGAAACGCACACTCATCCCGCTGGCGGTGCTCGCACTGATCGTGGGAGGAACGGCGGTCTTCGGCGCCGCCGGCGCCGCCCGGGCGCAGGTGCCGGGCCCCACCGCCGGCACGCAGCTCGCGACGGGTCTCGTAGACCCGCGCGGCATCACGATGGGCCCCGACGGCATGCTCTACGTCGCCGAGGCCGGCAGCGGCGGCAGTACCGTCGTCACCGTCGGCGGCGACCAGCACAAGGTAGGGACGACCGGCCGCATCTCGAAGATCGACCCGGCGACCGGCACCGTCACCACGGTCGCCTCCAACCTGCCCTCGGACGTCGCTCCAGGGCCCGCCGCGGTCGGGCCGGCCGATGTGGCGTTCCTGGGCGGCCAGCTCTACTACCTGCAGACGCACGGCGGCGCCGCCTACGGCTTCCCCGGCACGCCCACCGGCATCTACAAGGTCAACGGCGACGGCACGACGACGCTCGTCGCCGACATCGGCGCCTTCGAGATCGCCAACCCGGTCGCCGACATCACGAACGGCACGCAGAAGGACATCGAAGTCGGCGGCAACCCGTACTCGATGACCGTGCGCAACGGCGCCTTCTACGTGGTGGACGGGAACCAGAACCAACTCCTGCAGGTGACGGCGGCCGGCACGGTCTCGCGCGTTACCGCGTTCCCTGGCCACCCCGTCACGACGGGCATCACCTACGCGCCGGGCGGACCGTTCTACGTGACGACGCTCGGACAGTTCCCGTTCGCGCCCAGCGCCGGGACCGTGCTGCAGGTCGGCTACCCGACCGGCTCGACGAACAAGATCGCCGGCGGCGTCAGCTCGCTCACCGACGTCGCCATCGGACCCGGCGGCCAGCTCTACGCCCTCAACTTCGGCGACCAGAACACCTCTCCCGGCCCGCCATGGAAGCCCTTCAGCGGCAAGATCCTCAAGGTCAACAGCGACGGCACCCTGACGCCGATCGTCAGCGGCTTCACCTTCGCGACGTCGCTCATCTTCAGCGGCAACACCGCGTACGTCGTGAACAACGGCGTCAGTGCGCTGGCGCCGGGCGCGGTCTGGCAGATCCCGAACTTCTCGTCCGTGACGCCCGTCGCAGGGACATCGCCCGCAGCGGCGCCGACGGCAGCGCCCGCGGCGGCCGCGCCGACGAGTGTGCCCGCAACACCGGTGACCGGCGTCACGGCGCCGAACACCGGCACCGGCACGGCCGCGGGCACGGGCAGCAACTTCGGCTGGTACCTCGTCGCGCTCGCCGCCGCGGCGGCGGGCGGCGCCGCCACCCTGGCGGGCCGGCGCGCGGCTGCGCACCGGCGACGCTGACGGACAGGCACCGCGCAGAGCAGGGGGAGGGCGGGTTGCGCCCTCCCCCTGCTGCGCCCCACGGGAGAGGGTCCACCGTGCGCCTCTTGCTCAGCACCGTCGCGCTCGCCAGCGCGACACTGGCCGCAGCCTGTGGCACCGGCACGGCGGCAAGGCCGGCGCCGACCGCCTCGCGGACGCCGCGCGCCGCCGCTACGGCGACGGTGACGGCCGCGCGCCGGCCCGCCAGGG
>JAKAMA010000016.1 GCA_021813085.1 Chloroflexota bacterium
CCACCGGGACGCCAGGAGCGTCCTGCGAGCATCGACCGGCGCCTCGCCGGCGTCGCCGAGGCGGTTGCCCGCGTCCTCGGCTCGCAGCGCATGCCGCTCGCGGAACGCATGGTGCCGCCGACGCCCGCGGACCCGCCTGCCCCCTACGCGCGCTACCGCGCGCTCGTGCGGCGGCGCCGCTGGTGGCAGCGGTAGGTACGGGCGCGGCCGGCCACGCGGGGCCGCCCCTACGTTTGCCGCACCGCTAGAGATGCGAACCCCAGTAGCTGGTGCATCCTGCGCGCGCTGCGCCAGTTGCCACCATCCGCGCGCGACTATCAACGATCGGGGTCCCGCCTGTGCTCGATCAGCTCGCGGCAGGCGCCGTCCTTCACTTCGTAGACGCGCGTGGCGACGCGCTGCAGGATCGCCGGGTCGTGGCTGGCGCAGACGATCGTGCCCTCGTACGTCTCCAGCGCCTCAATCAGCTTCTTGCGCGTCGGGCGGTCGAGGTGGTTCGTCGGCTCGTCGAGCAACAGCACGTTCGAACGCTGGATGAGGAACTTCGCGAGCGCGACGCGGCTGCGCTCGCCGCCCGACAGCACACCGATCGTCTTGAACGCGTCGTCCCCGCGGAAGAGGAACTGGCCGAGTACCGTGCGCAGACGCACGTCCGGCTCGTCCTTGGCGACGGAGCGCACCTCGGCGAGCACCGTGCTCGACTGGTCGAGCACCTCGTCCTGGTGCTGGTCGTAGTACTGCGCCCGCGCGCGCTCCGCCCACCGCACGCTGCCCTCGCTCGGCGCGATGATGCCCGCCGCGATGCGCAGGAGCGTGCTCTTGCCGCTGCCGTTCGGCCCGACGAGCACCACCTTCTGGCCGCGCTCGACGTGCAGGTCGACGTCCACGAGCACGACGAGGTCACCGTACGCGTGCCCTACGTGCTCGAGCAGCAGCACGTCGCGCTCGCTGCGGCCGTGCGCTTCGAGCGTGAAGCGCACCTCGGCGTCCTTGCGCGTGCGCGCGACGCGCTCGACCTTCGCGACGGCCTTCTCGCGGCTCTTGACGGCGGTGGCCTTCGACGCCTTTGCGCGGAAGCGCTCGATGAAGCGCTCCTGCTTCGCCAGCTCGCGCTCCTGCCGCGCCGCCGCACGATCCTGCTGCTGCAGGCGCTCCGTCTTCTGCCGCTGGTAGTCGCTGTAGTTGCCCGTGTAGCTCTCGACGCGGCCGTCGCGCAGCTCGAGGATGCGCGTGGCCACGCGGTCGAGGAACTCCGCGTCGTGCGTGACGACGAGCGCCGCGCCCCTGTACTTCTGCAGGTCATCGGCAAGCCAGTCGCGAGCCGCCGCGTCGAGGTGGTTCGTCGGCTCGTCGAGGAGCAGGTTCTCCGGCCGGCGCACGAGGATCTTCGCCAGCGCGATGCGCATCTGCCAGCCGCCGCTGAAGTCGCCGCAGCGCTTCGTCCGGTCGTCCGGGGCGAAGCCGAGCCCGTCGAGCACGCGGCCGATGCGGCTCTCGATGCGGTAGCCGTCGAGCGCCTCGAAGCGCTCGAACAGGCCGCCCTGATGCGCGATCAGCGCGTCCAGGTCGCCGCCGCCGCGCTCGATCCGCGCCGCCACCTCGTCGAGCTGGCGCTCGACGGCGCGGGCGTCCGGGAACGCCGTCCACAGCTCTTCGAACAGCGTCCGGCCGGGGTCGTGGCCGGCCTCCTGCTTCAGGTAGCCGATCGCGCCGCCGCGATGGCCGCAGGCGCCGGCGTCGGGCCCGTCCTCCCCGGCGACGAGCCGCAGCAGCGTCGACTTCCCGGCTCCGTTCGGTCCGACGAGGCCGGCGCGCTCGCCCGCGGACACGGAGAACGAGACGTCCGTCAGGACGTCGACGGGGCCGAACGATCTTGCGATGCCCTCCGCGTACAGCACGATCGGATCTCCGCGTGACGAAAAAGCAGCGCCGCCCGGGCGCGCGCTGCCGTCCCACTATAGCGCGCGCGGATCTGTCCGATATACTGGCGTATTCGCCGCAACCGCTCCTGAGGATGCGCCTGCTTGCTGATCGACCTCCACGCCCACACACGGCCGCTCTCGTGGGACTCCTACCTCACGCCGGATGACCTGATCGAGCGGTCGAAGCAGGCGGGGCTGGACGGCGTCTGCCTGAGCGAGCACGACTACTTCTGGGATCCGGAGGAGGTGTACGCACTGGGAAGGCGGCACGACTTCCTCGTGCTGCCGGCGGGCGAGATCAACACCGACGACGGGCACATCCTCGTGTACGGCATCGACAAGTACGTGTACGGCATGCACCGCTCCGGCGAGCTGGCGGCGCACGTGCGCGCCGCGAACGGCGCGATGGTCGCGGCACACCCGTACCGGCGCCAGATGCCCTGGTACATGGACAACGAGCGCGACTACAGCGACGCCCTGGAGCGTGCGGCGCGCAACCCCGCGTACCAGCACTGCGCCGCGCTCGAGCGGATCAACGGCCGCGGCACGGTCAAGGAGAACGCCTTTTCCGCCGCGCTCTGCGAACACATGCACATGGCGGGCACCGCGGGCACCGACTCACACTCACGCAGCGACATCGGGCGCTGTGCGACCCGCTTCGAGCGCGAGATCCACAGCCTGGAGGAGCTGATCGCGGAGCTGCAGGCCGGGCGGTTCGAGCCCGTGGACCTCGCGGGAGCGCCGCACCGTCTCGACCTGACGGCGCTCTCCTCCGGCGAGCACCCGTAGGAGCCGCACGCTGTCGATGGACCTGCACCCCGTCGTCCCCGGCATCTACGCCCTGCCCGGCATGAAGATGGGGCGCAGCTACCTCATCGAAGACGCGCACGGCCTGGCGCTGGTCGACACCAGCACACAGGGCTGCGCCGCACGCATCTTCGAGGCGATCGACGCGCTGCGCCGTCCGGCGCGAGAGCTGCACACGATCGTGGCGACGCACTATCACCTCGACCACACCGGCAACGTTGCGGCGCTGCGCGAGCGCACGGGCGCCCGGCTCTACGTGCACACGGCCGACGCGCCGTACGTCGATGGCCGCATGCCGTGGATGGCGGCGCGCGGGCCGCTGGGCGGGCTCGCCGCGCACTTCGGTCCCAGGCCCTACAGCCTGAGCGTCGATGGCGAGCTGCACGACGGCGACGTCGTGCCGGTCGCCGGCGAGCTGACCGTCGTGCACCTGCCGGGCCACACGCCGGGGAACATCGGGTTGTACTCGCGGGCGCGGGGGCTCGTGTTCACGGGCGACGCGCTGATGAATGTCTTCGGCCTGCGCACGCCGCTCGACATGTCGACCCACGACCCGGCCCAGGCGAGGGACTCCGTCCGGGCGCTGGCGAAGATGGACTTCGAGGTGGCGCTCCCGGGCCACGGGGCGCCCATCATTGGGCGGGCGAGTGAGAAGATCCGCGGGTGGGCGGAACGCTGGCTGTAGCCTTCAGGCGCGCGGCGAGAGAACGGACAACAGACGACAGACGACCGCCGCCGTCACCGCGCGACCGTGGCGGCGCGCGGATGGCCGCATTGCGGAAGGGGCCCGCGTAGCGCGGGCCCCTCTGTTGTCTGTTGTCTGTCGTCTGCTGTTTCGAAGCGCGTCAGCGCTCGAGCACGTGCACGGTCATCGCGGCGGCCTCGCCGCGCATCATGCCGCCGCCGTTCTGCGTGAGCCCGACTTTCGCGTCGCCGCCCTTCACCTGGCGGTCGCCAGCCTCGCCCCGGAGCTGCCAGACGATCTCCGTCAGTTGCGCGCAGCCAGTGGCGCCGATCGGGTGGCCCTTCGAGAGCAGGCCGCCGCTCGGGTTGACCGGGATCTTGCCGGTGATCTCGGTGACGCCCTCTTCGACCAGCCTTCCGCCCTCGCCGACCTTGCACAGCCCCAGCTCTTCGTACTCCATCAGCTCCGCCGGCGCCGACGCGTCGTGCAGCTCGATGACGTCGATGTCCTCCGGGCCGACGCCGGCCATGGCGTAGGCCTTGTTCGCGACGCGCGTCGTGACGCCGGGCTCGCCGGGGGCGCGGTCCTTGCCTGAGCCCAGCACCGACGCCGTCACCCAGACCGGCTTCGTCGTCAGTTGGCGCGCCTTCTCCTCCGAGCAGAGCACGAGCGCGGCGGCGCCGTCGCCGATCGGCGAGCACATCAGGCGCGTCAGCGGCTCGGCGACCATCGGCGAGTTGAGGATGTCCTCGACCGTGTACTGCTCGCGGTACTGCGCGTAAGGATTGAGCGACGCATTCTTGTGGCTCTTCACGGCGACCTTCGCGAACTGCATCGCCGTCGTCCCGTAGCGCTTCATGTGCTCGCGGGCGCCGGCCGCGTAGAAGTCCATGAACATCGAGCGGCTCTCGCCAGCGCCGCCGCTCGATGCCTTCGCCTTCTCCGCGTCGTCGCGGCCGCGCGCGGCGGTCTGCTTCAACAGCTCCTGGATCGCCTGCACGTCGACGGCCGATCCGATCGCCTGGAACGAACGCCGCTTGTCCTCGTGGTAGAGCTTCTCGACGCCGAGCGCGAGCACGCAATCGTACATGCCCGACGCCACGTACATCCACGCCAGGTGGAACGCGGTCGAGGAGCTGGCGCAGGCGTTCTCGGTGTTGATGATCGGGATGCCGCCGAAGCCCATGTCGCGCAGGATCACCTGGCCCCGGATCATCTCCTGCCCCGTGATCAGCCCGGCGGTGGCGTTGCCGACGATCGCCGCCTCGATCTGCGGCTTGTCGACGCCCGCATCCTTCATCGCCGTGTCCACCGCCTCGCGTCCGAGATCCTTCAGGCTCTTGTCCATCCATTTGCCGAAGCGGGTCATGCCCGCGCCGACGACGGCTACTCTGCGCATGTCAAAGCTCCCTTCGCGCCCCTGCGGGCACCATCTCGCGTCTCCTACATGGTAGGATGGCGCACCGCCTGTGTCACGCGTTCAGGCCGAGCGGCGCCGCTTCGGTGCGGGCTTGCGCGCGGGCGTGCGTGGGGCGGTCGGTGCCGGCGCGCGGGCGGGCAGGCCGCGCAGCTTCTCCAGGATCCACATGCGCGCGAGGGTTGTTGGCCCGATTCCAAGTTCCCGGGCCTCGCGGTACAACGCGTCCCAGTGCGCCGTCGCGAGGCGCACCGGGATCACCTTGTCGAGCGGCTTCTTGATCTCGAGCTCGATGACCTCGTCGTCCTCGTCCCATGCGCTCTCGCCGGCATCGAAACGCGCCACCACGTCTTCGATGTCCTCTTCCCTACTTCTTCGCTTGTCGCGCATATGCCCTCCGCTCCTGCAGGTTCATGTCGCGCGCGCTCACCACGCGCCAGGTTGAACCCGACACCCAGGCGAGCAGAACCGCCAGATACCGGCCCCCCACGGTACGTGCGTGCACTTGAATCAGGCCGGCGCGCGCCCTTCTGACGTACGGCCGGTGAGACAGGCACGCCTCCTCCACCTCGTGGAACTGGACGCCGTGCTTCGCCTCGATCTTGTCGAGAATGTGATCGGCAATCTCGATTTGCTCGATGCGCACGATCTCCCCCAAACCCCCGCGTTGTATATCATTGGTATACGCATGTGTCAACATGCACGGGTCGCCCCCGCGCCCGCCGCCATGGCGCTCCCGCTGCCGCCTAGGACGGCAAGCCGGGGCGCAGGCGTGCCCCATGGTCCGCATGCGCACGCATCGCGATCGCGTCCAGTTCGCGCGACGCCCCGCCGGCTCCGCTTCCCGCCGCGATGCCGCCCACATACAATGGCCCCGCACACGGAGGAGCACGATGACCCTCGAACGCCTGCGGCTCACCGGCAAGGTGGCCGTCGTCACCGGCGCCGGGCGCGGCCTTGGCCGCCAGATGGCGCTCGCCCTCGCCGAGGCCGGCGCGGACGTCGTCTGCGCCGCCCGCACGCAGCAGCAGATCGAGCGCACGGCGGCCGATATCGTCGCGCTCGGCCGGCGCGCGCTGGCGCAGCCGACGGACGTGCGCGACTCACAGCAGTGCGACGCGCTGATCAGCCGCGCTGCCAAGGAGTTTGGCCGCATCGACATCATGCTCTCGAACGCCGGCATCGGCGACATGCGCGGCGCCAACGCCGAGCTGTGGGACGTCGATGACGGCGACTGGCATGACACGCTCGACGTCAACCTGTCGAGCGCGTTCTATTGCGCGCGCGCCGCGTCGAAGCAGATGGTCGCGGAAGGCCACGGCGGTACCATCATCAACCTCGCGTCCGGCACGGCGATGCGCGCCTACCCGATGAGCTTCGGCTACGGCGCCGCGAAGGCCGGCGTCATCGCCCTCACGAAGTCACTCTCGACGATGCTCGCGAAGCACGAGATCCGTGTGAACTGCATCATCCCGGGCTTCGTCTCGCAGTCGCCGGCGCGCAACGAGCAGGAGCAGATCTTCGCGAAGACGCGCGGCCGCTACCTGCCCGCGCAGCGCCTCGGCGAAGCGTGGGAGCTGGGCCCGCTCGCCGTCTTCCTGGCGTCCGACGCATCCAGCTACGTCACGGGACAGGGCTTCGTGATCGATGGCGGCGGCCTCGCCGGCGGCCTCGCCCCCATGGGCTTCGCGCCGGACGTGGCAATCTGACCGGCCTGGCCGCGGAGCGAGGGAGAGGCTGACCACCGTGAAGAACGAATGGGGCGACGTCCGGCTCGGCATCGATGCCTACGACCTGCGCGGCAAGAAAGCGCTCGTCATCGGCGCGGGCGCGCCCGCCGGCCGCGCGATCGCGCTCGCCCTCGGCGAGGCCGGCGCCGATGTGACGATCTCGTCGACCTCGAACGATGGCGACGAGATCATGCGCGCCAAGAAGGTACAGCAGGAGCTGACGAAGCTGGGCCGGCAGTCGGCGACCGTCGCCACCGACGTCACGCTGGGCACCGGCGTGCAGGTGATGGTGCGGCAGGTCGCGAAGGAGATGGGACGCATCGATATCCTCGTCAATGCGCCCAACCTCTTCCTCGGCAAGGCCGCCGATGCCACGACCGACATCGAGTGGAACCGCGTGCTGCAGGTGAACCTCAGCGGCACCTTCCACGCCTGCCGCGCCGTCGGCAAGGAGATGCTGAAGCAGGACGGCGTGGGCCGCATCATCAACGTCGCGTCCGCGCTCGGCGAGCGGGGGCTCGCGCACGCGGCCGCGTACTGCGCGGCGCAGGCGGGCATCCTGAACCTCACCCGCGCGCTCGCGCAGGAGTGGGGCCCGGCCGGCATCACCGTGAACGCGATCGCGCAGGGGTGGATGGAGCACTCACCGGCGATCGGCAACCCCGACCCGGCCGCGAACCAGACCGTGCGCTTCGTGCCGATGAAGCGCGCGGGCGCCGCCGACGAGCTCGGCCCGCTCGCGGTGTACCTTGCTTCCGACTCGTGCGGCTACATCAGCGGCCAGGTAATGTTCGTCGATGGCGGGCTGACGACGCACCTGTAGGAGCGCCATGCCGGTTGCCCGCGTCAACGGCATCGACCTCCACTACGAAGAGATCGGCGAAGGGCCGCACCTCGTCGTTGCCCACGGCCTGAAGGGCAGCGTCGCCACGCTACCGCTCTTCGGAGAGCGCATCGACGCCATCGCCGCGCGCGGCGTGCACGTCATCGCCTACGATGCGCGCGGCCACGGCCGCTCCGGCTACACCGCCGTGACGCTTGCGCTCGATCACCCGGAGACCGTCGAGAAGCTCATCCTCCAGAGCCCCCCGCCGACTGGTGTGTACCTGCGGCGCGTCCGCCCGATGTTCCTTGGCCTGGCGATGCTCGTCCAGGTCGTCGGGCCCCGCACCACCGGCCGCATCGTCGCACGCCTGCCGCGGCGGCATGCTGCCTCCGGCTTCGACATCAGCGCATTCATCGGAGGGCAGCGCCGCGCGGCGATCGTGCCGGCGGTACGCGGCTTGCTTCGTGGCCCGCCGCTGCCGATACACCGGTACGGTGAGATCCGGCAGCCGGCGCTCGTCCTGGCGCATCCGGACGACCCGATTCATCCCCTCGCGTCCGGCGAGCTGCTGCACGAGCGCATGCCGCACGCGAAGCTCGCCGTCGCGCCGGCGCCCACGTACTGGGCCGAGAACCCGGATGGCCTCGCGTTCATTGTCGCGGCGTTCGTCCGGGGCGAGCAGATCGCGCGCGGCCTCCCCGGACACGGGTCGTCGCGCATATCATAGGGTGCTGAGCGACCCACGGCGGTGGAGCAGCGAGAGGAGACCCCCGATGATCCTCGTATCAGGCGGCACCGGATTCGTCGGCTCGGCGGTCGTACGCGAGCTCCTGCGCCGGGCCCAGCCCGTCGCCGTCCTCGGGCGCGACGCCGCGAAGGTCCGCGAGCGCTGCGGGGAGCAGGTCGAGCCGCGCGTCGGCGACGTGCGCGACCCCGAGGCCCTCGCCGCGGCGATGGCGGGCGCCGGGGTCGTCGTCAATGCGGTGCAGTTCCCCAACTCCCCCATCGAGAACCGCCGCAAGGGCTGGACGTTCGAGGACGTCGACCTGAAGGGCACGCGCAACCAGGTCGATGCCGCGAAGGCCGCGGGCGTGCGGCGCTTCGTCTACGTGAGCGGGGTCGGCGCGGCGAAGGACGCCGACAGGCACTGGTTCCGCTACAAGTGGGAGGCTGAGAAGTACCTGCAGGACAGCGGCATCGAGTGGGCGATCGTGCGCCCCACCTGGGTCTACGGCCCCGGCGACGTGTCGCTGAATCGCTTCCTCGGCTTCGGCAAGGCGCTGCCGTTCATCCCCATGTTCGGAGACGGTCAGCAGATGATGCAACCCGTGTTCATCGAAGACATCGGCCGCATCGTCGCAGACGCCGCGCTTCGCCCGGAGGCGGCGAACACGCTGTTCGAGGTCGGGGGGCCCGACGTGATGACCATGAACGACGTGGTCAAGACCGCACTCGATGTCCAGGGCAAGAAGCGCCCGATCCTCCACCAGCCCGCCGCGGTCGGCAAGCTCCTCGGCACACTCGCGGCCGCGCTCCCCTCGCCGCCCCTGTCGGCCGACGCCATCGATTTCATCACCGGTCCCGCCGTCGCCGACAACACGAAGCTCGTCGCGGTTCTCCACCCCACGCTCACGCCGTTGCGCGAGGGTCTAGCCACGTACCTGCCGTAGCCGGCGGCTGGCGCCCATCAGCGCGTCCTCCTGCTGGTAAAGATACCGTAACTTGATCCCGCGCGCGGGCCGAGGGTACCGTATAAGAAACTTGACCTCAGGTTAACCGCGGAAGGCGCGCATGCGTAAGACGAGGGTATTCGAGGTGCTGGAGGAGCGCGGCCAGAAGCAGCGCTGGCTGCTCGCCGAGCTCGACCGGCGTGGCTACCGCGTGAGCGAAGGCTACCTCTCGCAGGTGAAGGCCGGCACTAAGCAGCCGTCCAGGCAGTTCATCGAAGCGGTGTGCGATGTGCTCGGCATGCCCGAGCGGCTCCTGTTCTACGAGGAAGGTGAAGAGATGGCGACCAGGTCAGGCGAGCGCGCGACGAAGGCCGTGGCGAAGGGGCGCGCGGCAGGCGAGAAGGACAAGGGGAAGATCAACGTCGCCATCATCGGCGTCGGCAACTGCGCGTCCTCCCTCGTGCAGGGCCGCTATTTCTACCAGGATGCCCGCGAGGGCGAGCTCGTCCCTGGCCTCATGCACGTCGACCTCGGCGGCTACCACATCCGCGACATCAACTTCGTGGCCGCGATCGACATCGACGAGAACAAGGTTGGGCGCGACCTCTCGGAGGCCGTCTTCACCGCGCCGAACAACACGTATAAGTTCAGCGATGTCCCCCACCAGGGCGTGCGCGTCGCGCGCGGCATGACCCACGATGGCCTCGGCAAGTATCTGTCGCAGGTGATCACCAAGGCGTCGGGTCCGACCGATGACATCGTGAAACTGCTGAAGGACACGCAGACCGACGTCGTCATCAGCTACCTGCCCGTCGGCTCGGAAGAGGCGACGAAGTGGTATGTCGAGCAGGTGCTCGCGGCCGGCTGCGGCTTCGTCAACTGCATCCCGGTCTTCATCGCCCGCGACCACTACGGCTACTGGCCGAAGCGCTTCGAAGAGGCCGGCCTGCCGATCATCGGCGACGACATCAAGTCGCAGGTCGGCGCCACCATCGTCCACCGCGTCCTCACACGGCTCTTCCGCGAGCGCGGCGTCCGCCTCGACCGCACCTACCAGCTCAACTTCGGAGGCAACACAGATTTCCTCAACATGCTGGAGCGCGAGCGCCTTGAGTCGAAGAAGATCTCCAAGACGAACGCCGTCACCTCCCAGCTCGACTACGAGCTGCCCGCCGGTGATGTCCACGTCGGCCCCTCCGACCACGTGCCATGGCTCCTGGACCGCAAGTGGTGCTACATTCGGATGGAGGGCACGACCTTCGGCAACGTCCCGCTGAACGCGGAGGTGAAGCTGGAGGTCTGGGATAGCCCCAACTCCGCCGGCGTCGTCATCGACGCGATCCGCTGCTGCAAGATCGCGCTCGACCGCGGCCTGTCCGGTCCGCTGCTCGGCCCATCGGCGTACTTCATGAAGTCGCCGCCCCAGCAGTACCCGGACGATGTCGCGCATGATATGGTGGAGGCGTTCATCGCGGGATAGGACGCGACTTGCTCGACCGGACCGTCTACTGGCTCTTTCGGCTGGCGATCCTCCTGGCGCGGCCGCTGCCCCTTCGAGTCGGATACTGGTTTGGTGAGCGCATCGCGCTCATCTGCTACGTCATCATCTTTCCGCGCCACCGCAAAGCGCTGAACGCCAACCTCAGCCACATCCTTCGTAGCAACGACGCGCGGTACGTCGATTCCGTCGCCCGCCGCTCGTTCCGCAACTTCGGCAAGTACGTCATCGACCTCATCCACTACCCCCTCGTCACCCGCGCCGAGATCCGCCGGCGCTTGCGCTTCGACCAGTGGGAGGACCTCGACCGGATCGCCGCGTCCGGTCGCGGCATCATCATCGCCTCGATGCACTTCGGCAACTGGGACATCGGCGGCGCGGCGCTGGCCGCCAGCGGCTATCCGGTCAGCGCGATCGCCGAGTCGTTTCGCTACCAGCCCATGAACGACCTCGTGCAGGGCTCGCGCGCCAAGCTCGGCATGAGCATCATCGGGCGGCGGGCCGTCGGCACCAGCGTCTTCCGCGCCCTGCGCCGCCGCGAGATGCTCGCGATGCTCATCGATGTGCCCAACCATCAGTTCGGCATCTACGTCGACTTCTTCGGCGCGCCCGCATTCGTCTCGTCCGCGCCGGCGCGCGTCGCCCTCCGCACCGGTGCCTGGGTCGTGCCCGCGGTCGTCCTCCGCGGCCCCGAAGACGACCTGATCATCCGCCCCGTCCTCGACCTCAGCCTGCGTGAGTTCCCCAGGACAGGCGATGAAGACCGCGACGTGTATGAGCTGACCCGTCTCATCCTCCAGTCGCTCGAATCGATGATCCGCGCACATCCCGACCAATGGTTCATCTTCCGGCGCCTGTGGCAGCAGCCCGGCTTCGCGGCCGCCGCCCATGGCGAGCTCGCAGAGGGCGTGTAGGCGTGAGCCTCCTCCCGCGTCCCGGCAAGTGGAAGTACTACGTGATGCTCATCGTGATCAACACGATCGGGCGCCTGCCGCTCGGCTGGCGCTATGGCATCTCGCGTGTCATCAGCGACCGCGTCTACGACTGGCGCCCCAGCGTCCGCAACAACGTGCGCAGCAACATCCGCCACGTCCTCGGCGCGGCCGCGTCGGAGGAAGAGGTCGACCGCATCAGCCGCCAGTGCGCCCGCAACACGGGGCGGTACTACGCCGACGTCGTCGGCATGCAGCGCATGGATGTCTCCCACTTCCTGGAGCACGACCTCGTGCTCGAAGGTCTCGACTACGTGCGCGCAGCGCAGGCTGCGGGCCGCGGCGTCGTGCTGGCCTCCGCGCACTACGCGAACCCGGAGTTCGCGGTGCAGGGGCTCGCCGCCGCGGGCATCAAGGTCTTCGCGCTCGTCGAGCCGCTCCGCCCGCGCGAGCTGGGCCGCCTCATGCGCAGCCTGCGCACGGTGCACGGCCACGAATACGAGGAGGTGAGCTTTGGCGCCATCAAGAAGGCCATCGCCTGGCTGCGCGCCGGTGGCGTCGTCGCGATCCTCATCGACCGCGACATCCAGAAGCGCGGCATCGAGATCGAGTTCTGCGGCTCGCCGGCGAAGTTTCCCACCGGCGCCGTCGACCTGGCGATGCGCACGGGTGCGGTGCTCCTCCCCGGCTGGGTGCGCCGCACCGGCGGCTTCAAGGTCGAGGCAATCGTCGGCCCGCCGCTGCCCCTCGTGCTGACCGGCGGCGCCGACGACGACCTGCGCACCAACACCGCCCGCCTGCTGGCGCTCTTCGAGCAGCACCTCAAGCGCGACCCCGGCCAGTGGAGCGTGCTTGACCGCATCTGGCCCGACGACATCGCGCCGCACGCGGCGCCGCCTGCGCCCCTCGCCGAAACCCACGACCGCGAGACGGTACAATGACGCGGCGGCCGGCGCTATCGGCCGGACGCCCCGGAGCCATGAAGGCGCTGCGTTGGGCAAGGCTGACCTCCACATCCATACGCGCTACGGCGATGGCATGGCCACCGTGCCGCAACTCCTCGACCATGTGCAGCGCCACACCGACCTCGACGTCATCGCCGTCACCGAGCACGATACGCTGCGCGCCGCCGACGAGGCGCGCGAGCTGCACGCGCGTGGCGCCTACCGCTTCGAGCTGATCCGCGGCGAAGAGGTGACCACGCTCGATGGCCACCTCCTCGCGCTCGGCATCGACGCGCCCGTCCCGAGCTTCCGCCGCCTCGAAGAGACGCTCGCCGAGATTCACCGGCAGGGCGGCATCGCCATCGCGCCGCACCCGCTCTCGTTCCTCACGCGCAGCATCACCCGCCGGGGCTTCGCGCGCATCGACGCGAGCGCCGACGAGGCGGTGCGCATCGACGCGATCGAGGAGTACAACCTGAGCCCGGCCGGCCGCGTCACCTCGGCCCGGGCGCGGCGGCTCAACCGCGAGATCCTCCACCTGGCCGCCATCGGCTCCAGCGATGCGCACTTCCTCCAGGCGGTCGGCAGCGCGTACACGACGTTCGACGGCACGACGGCTGCCGACTTGCTCGCCGCCATCGCCGCGAAGACGACAACCGGCGCCGCCGGCCGCGCGCCCCGGATGTCCGAGCTCGGCTATCGCAACATCGCGGTCCAGCAGTGGCGCGGCATGATGGCGACGCCGCGCAACATGGGCTGGCTGCCGACAATCCGCAGCTTCGTCGCCAGCCGCATGCACACGCGCCCGCGCCCCGGTGCCGGCGAGGAGCCGCGATGAAGATCGTGCTCGTCTCGCCCTACGACTGGGGCGTCTCCAGCGGTGTCAACAACCACATCCACCATCTCGCGGAGCAGTTCGTGTTGCTCGGGCATGAGCCGCACATCGTCGCGCCGGGATCGCGTCCGGTCACGGGCGACGCTTGTCCGATCACCATCATCGGCCGCCCGATCCCCCTGCGGGTGAGCGGCTCCATCGCGCGCATCACGCTCTCGCTGCGCACGGCGGGCCGCATCCGCCGGCTGCTCGAGGAGAACGAGTTCGACATCGTCCACGTGCACGAGCCATTCATGCCGCAACTGCCGATCAACTTCCTGCGCTACTCCACGACGGTGAACGTCGGCACGTGGCACGCGGCGCGAGACTCCAACTTCATCTACGTCTACGGCCGCAGGCTGATCAAGCGCTGGGTGAGCAAGCTCGACGGCAAGATCGCCGTCTCGCCCGCCGCCGTCAAGCACATCGAACAGTACTTCCCCGGCTACTACAACATCATCCCGAACGGCGTCGACGTCGAGCATTTTTCCCGCGACGTCGAGCCGCTGCCGGAGTTCAGCGACGGCAAGCTCAACGTGCTGTTTGTCGGCCGGCCGGAAGCGCGCAAGGGCCTGAAGTACCTGCTCCGCGCCTTCGTCGGCGTCCAGCGCGCGATCCCGGACAGCCGGCTGATCGTCGTCGGCGCCGGCAAGTTCGACCGCTACGAGCGC
>JAKAMA010000017.1 GCA_021813085.1 Chloroflexota bacterium
CGAGCAGGTGCTGCGCGAGGCTGGCGCGGCCGCGCCCGGACCCGCCGGCGCCGACGGCCGGGGCGACGGCGACCGGCGCGCGCAGGACGCGTCCTTCGCGGCGCTGCCGGACCTCGTGATCATCGACGGCGGCAAGGGACAGCTCTCGGCCGTCAGCGACGTCATGCGCGAGATGGGGGTGCAGGCGATCCCGACCGTCGGCCTCGCCAAGCAGCACGAGGAGGTCTACGTCCAGGACGTGCCGGAGCCGGTCGTGCTGCCGCGCGCCTCCGAGGCGCTCTACCTTGTGCAACGCATCCGCGACGAGGCCCACCGCTTCGCCATCACCTACCATCGCGGCCTGCGCAAGAAGGCTGGCTTCCAGTCGGCGCTGGACGCCATCCCGGGCGTCGGCCCGAAGCGCAAGAAGGCGCTCCTCCGCAAGTTCGGCTCCGTCCGGGGCGTCCGCGAGGCCTCGGTCGACGAGATCGCCGCCACCGTCGGCTTCACGGCCACGCTCGCGGAGACCGTGAAGGCGAAGGTGTGACGCCGAAGGGGGAGCGCATGCGCAACGTGCCAGAGCCGATCCAAGTTGATGACGCACAGGACGCTGGACGGTGGAGGGTGGAAGATGGATGCAACGACGGCACCGGTTCGCCCTTCGACGCCGTCCCCTTCCCCTCCCCTATACTCCACCTTCCAGTGGCGAGGCGAGCGGCAACACATCAAGTTGGAGGGGCACTAGAGCGCACGCGGGCCCGCCTGCCGTCCCGGGCGCACCGCACCGGCCGCCAGGCGCTCGGCAGAGGGCCTGCCTGACCATGGACACCGGCGGCCCGTACGCCAGCCGGCGGGAGGCCATGCTGCGTCTCCTGCGCCGCGAGGTGCGCGACGAGCGCGTGCTCGCGGCCATGGCGGCCGTGCCGCGCGAGGAGTTCGTGCCGCCGCACCTGCGCGCGTACGCCTACGACGACCGCGCGCTGCCGATCGGTGAGGGACAGACGATCTCGCAGCCCCTGATCGTCGCGCTCATGTTGCAGGCGCTGGAGGTCGGCGCCGGCGATCGGGTGCTCGATGTCGGCACCGGCTCCGGCTACCAGGCGGCCGTGCTGTCGGCCCTCGCGCGCGAGGTGGTGACGGTCGAACGCATCGAGGGGCTCCTCGGCCGCGCGCGGGCCGTGCTGACGCGCCTCCATTGCGCCAACGTGACGATGCACGTCGCAGGCGATGTGCTCGGCTGGCCGGAGCGTGCGCCGTACGACGCGATCGTCGTGGCGGCGGCGGCGCCGCACGTCCCGCGCGCGCTCGTCGACCAGCTCGCGGAGGGCGGCCGCATGGTGCTGCCCATCGGCGGGCGGCGCGAACAGCAGCTCGTGCGCGCGCGCAGGACGCCGCATGGCAGCGACCTCGCGCGTCTCGGCGGCTGCGCCTTCGTACCGCTGATCGCGCGCGACGCCTGGCCCACCGGCGCGGACGGCGATCAGGCTTCGGGAAGGATCACCGTGCCATAGCCGGGGCGAATGATCGCCGCGCATCCCGTTCAGCTACTCGTATCGACATGGTGGGAAATCCGGGCGCTCCCTCACTAGACTGTGGCAGAAGTCGTGATACAATCGCGATTGCATTTCCTCCTCCCCTCCGGCGTCGTCGAGGTCCAGATCGAGGGCACAATGGACGATCGCATTGGCCACTTCCTCAGTTTCATGTCGGTAGAAAAAGGCGCCTCAGGGAACACGGTCGCCGCGTACCGCAACGACTTGCAACAGTTCGACAGCTACCTGACGGGCGTGGCCGGCAACGGCCGGGCGCGCGACTGGGAGGGGCTCGAGCGGGCGATCATCACGGACTACCTGCTCGCGCTCAAGCGCAAGAACTACGCCGAGGCCACGGTGGCGCGCAAGGTCGCGGCGATCAAGTCGTTCTTTCAGTACTTGCAGGCCGAGGGCATGATCCGGCGCAACCCGGCCGAGAGCATCGAGTCGCCGCGCGTCGGGCGCTCGTTGCCGAAGCCCCTGAGCGTCACCGAGATGGATGAGCTGCTCGAACAGCCCATGAAGCGCAATACGCCCGAGGCGAGGCGCGACCGCGCGATGCTCGAGCTGCTGTACGCCACCGGCATGCGCGTCACGGAACTTGTGTCACTCGACGTCGACGACGTGAACATCTCCGCGTCGTACGTCCGCTGTATGGGGAAGGGCTCCAAGGAACGGACGATCCCGGTCCACGAGCAGGCCGTGGCAGCCGTTGTCGCCTATCTCGATAGCGGGCGTGAGCCCCTCGTGAAGCACCGCAAGGAGGCGGCGCTCTTCGTGAACCGCCGTGGCGAGCGCCTCACCCGGCAGGGCTTCTGGCTCATTCTCAAGCAGTACGCGAAGGAAGCCAACATCACCGCGGTGGTCACGCCGCACACCTTGCGGCACTCCTTCGCCACCCATATGCTGCGGGGCGGGGCGCCGCTCCGGAATGTGCAAGAGCTGCTGGGGCATGCGAACATCTCCACCACCCAGGTGTACACCCAGATCGCCAGCGAGCAGGTCCGCCAGGTCTACGAGAAGGCCCACCCCCGGGCCCGCTAACCCCGCCCGCACCCATCGCCCCTCCGGCCGTCTCCGATTCGGGACGGCCGTCCTGTTCATCGCGTTCCTCGCCCTCGCGGCCGCGTGCAGCGGCGCGAAGTCCGGGGGGTCGCCTGCACCCGTCGCCTCGCCCGCGGTCACGTCGCTGGCGCCGTCACCGTCGCCGCAGCCTCCATCGCTGGCAAGCCAGATCGGCCCGCGCGGCGACCTCCCGAAGGACAACCCGATCGATCTCGCGGCGCGCTACGGCCGGACGCGGGGGCGCGCACCCGCCGCCAAGCCGTCCGCCGGCGAGGCGAACGTCGGCGCACAGCGCACGTTCATCGTGATGCAGATCAACGGCGATACGCTCGCCCAGCAGGCGCCGCCCGTGACGACCACCATCACGGCGACGCTGCGGGTGAAGAGCGCCCACGCCTACTTTTACGTGGACGACGCGCTCTCGGTGAGCACCGCCGCCGTCCAGGCCGCGGCCGACCAGTTCGAGGCCAGTGTCTGGCCCGTCGTCACCAGTGCCTTCGGCGAGCCCGCGATCCCCGGCGTCGATGGCGATCCGCGCATCGTGATCCTCCAGGCCGACCTTGGCAGCGCGGTCGGCGGCTACTTCGCGCAGGATGACGAGTACCTGAAGTCGGTCGAGCCGCTCAGCAACGAAGCAGAGATGGTGTACCTGAATCGCACGCTGATCCCGGGCGGGGCCACGTATAAGGTGGTGCTCGCCCACGAGCTGCAGCACCTCATCCACGCGAAGAACGACCCGTACGAGGAGACGTGGGTGAACGAAGGGCTGTCCGAAGATGCGCTGATGCTCGCCGGCGGCGCGGCTTCCAGCATCGACGCCTTCGCCAGGAAGCCGCAGACGCAGCTCAACGCCTGGGACAACGTGGGCAGCGCCCCGCACTACGGCGCGGGCGCGGCCTTCTTCCGCTACCTGACCAGCCGGTTCGGCGGGGACGCGTCGTACGGCGCGATCGCCCGCGAGCCCGGCGACGGCCCCGTCGGGGTCGACCAGTTCCTCCAGTCGGCCGGCCAGCCGCTGCGCTTCCGCGACGTGTTCGCCGACTGGATCGCGGCCAACATCCTCAACCTGCCGTCCGGCCCGTACGGCAATCCGAAGCGTCCGCTCAGCGTGGCGGTCGACCAGACCCTCGCCCCCGGCTCACCGGTCAGCGGCGCGGCGAGCCAGTTCGGCACGGATTACTACCGCCTGCCGCTGGCTGGCGGCGACTACGTGCTGAAGTTCAGCGGCCAGCGCCACGTCGCGGTCCTGCCGACGCAACCGCCAGACGGCAGGCCGATGCTCTGGGGCAACGCCGAGGATAACATCGACACCCGCCTGACGCGCACGGTCGACCTGACCGGCGCGCAGGACCCCGTCCTCACCTTCAAGACCTGGTACGACATCGAACGCTGGTTCGACTGGGGTTACGTTTCGGTCTCGACCGATGGCGGCCAGACGTGGCAGGCGCTCCCCGGCGACCACACGACGAGCGACGACCCCGCGCGCTCCGCCTACGGCCCCGGCTACACCGGCGAGAGCGGCGGCGGCCAGACGCCGGCATGGATCGACGAGCGCGTCAGCCTGGCGAAGTACGCCGGGCAGAAGATCCTGCTCCGCTTCGAGTACGTGACCGACGGCTCGACGCACGGCGAGGGTTGGGCGGTCAGCGACCTCGCCTTCAGCGGCGCGCCGGCGGCCGGCGACGCGGCGGCTGGCTGGCGCAGCGAGGGCTGGGTGCGCATCGACGCATCCCTGCCGCAGACCTACATCGTCCGTGTGATCGAGCGACTGGCCGGCGGCGGCACGGCCGTCCGTGATGTCCCGCTCGACGCGTCGGAGAGCGGCCAGCTCCGGCTGAGCGGGGCGGGCGTCGAGCAGGCGACGCTGGCCATCGCGGGATCGACCGAAGGGACTGACCAGAAGGCGCCGTACCGGGTCGAGCTGGACCGGCCCTGACGGCCCGTGGCTCTTGCCTACCAGAGGTTGACGACGGTGCCGAGGGGCCGCCCGCCGGGCATCGTGCGCTCGATGGTGACGGGCGGCGCGTCGCCGGCACGCAGCGCGAGCGTGAAGCGCTGGCCGGCCGCGATCGCCGGCGTGATGCCGGTCACATCGACGACGACTTCCGCCAGCTCGCCCGGTTGCAGGAGCGTATCGCCGTTGCCGCTGGTCCACACGACGCCGTATGGCAGATCCCGCACGACCGTCGTCGCCGAGACGTAGCTCACGATGAGGCGGCCCGATGTGGCGTGAGGGTCGAGGTTGACGGCGCCGCCGCCGGCGGTCGTGGTCAGGTCGACCATGACCTGCGTCGCCCGCGTGCCGTCGGTCTGGGCGAGGACGGGGCCATCGACCTGGACGCCGGTCGTCACCAGGGCCAGGGCCCGTTGGGCGGTCTGCTCCAGTTGGAGAGAGGCCGTCGTCCCCGTGCTCAGGACGACGCCCGCGAACAGGGACGAAACGAGCACGATCGCGCCGGCGATGGCGGCGAGCTCGACGCCGGTGATCCCGTCGTCCGGGCGGAGGCGGAGCAGCAGGCGGACTGTGCGAGACATCGAGCCCCCACGTGAGATGGCGGGGCTCACAGAGATCAACGCGCAGCCGGGAGCGCCGTATCAGTGAGGGGGCCGGGCCGCCGCCCGCATGGACCAGTGACACTGGCACCGGCATGTGCCAACATGGGGAATGAATTCCGTTCAGCAGCCCCCGGCCTACGGCGTGCGGCGCCGCGGAGCGGCGCCGCATAACCGCGTGCTGCGGTTCATCCACGTGGGCCAGATGCTCGCGCGCGTCTTCATCGGCTACAAGCTGATTAGCCTGCGGGAGAAGCGCAGGGGCAAGGCGTGGGCGGCGCCGCGCCGGGAGCAGCACCACCGGTGGAGCGCCCGCAAGTTCTACGAGGCCGCCGTCCGTAACCAGGGCCTGCTGATCAAGACGGGCCAGTTCCTGGGCACGCGCCCGGACGTGCTCCCTGACGCGTACGTCGAGGTGCTCTCCGGCCTGCAGGATGAGGTGCCGCCCGAGTCCTTCGACAACATCCGCCGCGTCATCGAGCGTGAGCTGGGGTCGCCACTCGATGAGATTTTCGCCGAGTTCGACGAGCAGCCGGTGGCCTCCGCCTCGCTGGCGCAGGTTCACCGTGCCGTGCTCAAGGATGGGCGCGTCGCGGCGGTCAAGGTGCAGTACCCCGGCATCGACCGCATCGTCGATATCGACCTGGCGAACATGAGCTTCTTCATCGGCGTGCTGAACAAGCTCGACCGCTCGATGGACTACCGCTTCGTCGCGGAGGAGATGCGCAGGCACATCCCCCTCGAGCTCGACTTCATCAACGAAGGACACAACGCCGAGCGCATCGCCGCCGACTTCGCCGACGTCGAGGACATCGTCGTCCCCAAGATCTACTGGGAGCACTCGAGCCGGCGGGTGCTGACGATGGAGTACATCGACGGCGTCAAGATCACCGATCGCGAAGGCATGCGCCGCATCGGGGTCGACACGGCCGACGTCGCGAAGATCCTCGTGTTCGCGTTCGCGGAGATGATCGTGAAGTTCGGGTTCTTCCACGCCGACCCGCATCCCGGCAACCTGATGGTGCTCCCCGGCCCCAGGCTCGTGCTGATTGACTTCGGGCAGGCGAAGGAGCTCGGGCCCGCGTTCCAGGAGGTACTCGTGCGCTTCACGCGCACGATCCTGGCCGATGACAACGCCTCGATGGGGGTGGCGTTCCGCGACCTCGGCTTCCGCACGAAGAAGGACGATGCCGAGGGCTACGAGCAGCTCGGCGATGCCTACGTCGGCCGCGTCGCGAAGCAGATGCACCGGACCGGCGCCGGCTGGGCTGAGGGCGAGGACTTCGAGCAGTCCTACGAGGACGTGACGAAGATCCTGCGCAAGAACAGGCTCACCGCCGTGCCGTCGGAGCTGCTGCTCGTCGGCCGCGTCTTCGGGCTGCTCAACGGCCTCAGCAAGACGCTGCGGGCGAAGACGAACATGCTCGTCGCGTTCGCCCAGCTCGCCGACGAGCTGGAGGCAGCGAAGCGGGGCGGCACCGACCTCGCGGCTGACGCCGTCCCACCCGGTGGCACGCGGCGGCTGCTCGAGGCGTAGGCTGGCTGCCCGTGCGTCGGCGGACCTAACCCCCGGCCCCCGGCCGGGGGTTAGGTCGTGCGCGGCACCCGACTTCTTGCCTCGCACCATCAAGTTGGGAGGGCACTCGTCTGCGGGCGGGTTCTTGGTTCTAGGTCCTCTCCGTCGTATCCTGTGCCGCATCTGGAAGGGAGCCTCCCATGGCGGACCGCGCGCTCGAGGATCTGCGCGTTGTCGACGTCTCGCAGGGCATCGCCGGGCCGTACGCCACGCGCCTGCTGGCCGATGCGGGCGCCGACGTCATCAAGGTGGAGCCGCCAGGCGGGGACTACAGCCGCCGCCTGGGCCCGTTCCCCGGCGACATCCCGGACGCCGAACAGTCGGGCCTCTACCTGCACCTCAATACCAGCAAGCGCAGCATCACGCTCGATGTCTCGGTGCCGTCCGGGCAGGTTGTGTTGAGGAAGCTGCTGGCGAAGGCTGACGTCTTCGTGTGCGGCGAGAAGACATCAACGCTGCGCGCATGGGGACTCACCTACGACGACCTCCGCGCGGAGTTCCCCGACCTGATCGTCGCGCAGGTGTCGCCGTTTGGGGCGGATGGCCCGTATGCCGAGTACGACGGCAACAGCCTCACCGCCATGGCGATGAGCTCGCTGATGTACAACACCGGGGAGCCGGACCGCGAGCCGCTCTCGACCGGCGGCGAGGCGGGCGAGTACATCGCCGGCGTCCAGCTCTGGGTCGGCATCCTGGCCGCGCTCGAGAACCGCGCGGCACACGGCGGCGGCGACCACGTCGATGTGTCGATGGCGGAGGCGGCGGCGGCGGCCGACGAGTACAACGCGGCGATGTACGCGTTCCAGGGGGCGATCCGCCGGCGCTATTACTCGCGCCACATCTTCGGCTACCCCAACGACATCGTGAAGGCAGCCGACGGATATCTCGTGATGATCCCCGGCGCCGGCGGCTTCCCGTCGCCGCTCGCCGGCGACAGCGTCTCGCCGATGGCGCTGCTCATGGAGGACCCGGACCTTGACCAGTCGCCGCTCTTCAGACAGACGGGCGAGCGCATGATCCGCTGGCGCGACTTCGACAAGCTCATCGAGCCGTACCTGTCGACGCACAGCGCCGCCGAGATCGTCATGACGGCGCAGGCGCTGCGGATGCCGTTCGCCCCCGTGCCTTCGGCGGGGGACCTGCTGCAGGACGAGCACCTCGCGGCGCGCGGTTTTTTCGAGACGCTGGCGACGCCAGCCGGCGAGCTGCGTGTGCCCGGCGCGCCGTTCCGCATGTCGGCGACGCCGCTGCGCGCGTCGCCGGCACCGGCGCTCGGCGCGGCGAACGCCGACGTGCTCGCCGGGGAGCCCGGCAACGACGGGGCCGACGTGACGGTGCCGAGCGAGCGGGGGGTGCGATGAGCGAGAAGGAACTCCCGCTCACCGGCCTGCGCGTCATCGACCTGACGCAGGTCTTCGCCGGGCCGACGTGCACGCGCATCCTCGCGGACCTGGGGGCCGATGTCATCCGCTTCGAGTCGCCGAACCGGCTCGACGTGACGCGCAGCCTGATCACCGCCGACAACGACGGCAAGGACCACTACTGGGCGCGCTCGGCGTACTTCACGGTCCGCAACGCCAGCAAGCGCGAGATGGTGCTCGACCTGGCGAAGGAGGAGGCGCGCGAGATCTTCCGGACGCTCGTCGCCGGCGCTGATGTCGTCGCCGAGAGCTTCACGCCCCGTGTGATGGAGAACTTCGGGCTGGGCTACGCCGATCTGGCGAAGCTCAAGCCTGACCTGATCATGATCTCGCTCTCCGGGTTCGGGCAGTCCGGGCCCATGCGGGACTTCGCGGGCTACGGCATGGGCCTGGAGCCCGCCTCGGGCATCTCGTCGATCACCGGCTACCCCGGCGGCCCGCCGATCCGCTCCGGACTCTCGTTCACCGACCCGTACTCGGGCTTCATCGGCGCCGGCGCCATCCTGACGGCCCTCCGCTACCGGCGGCGGACCGGCAAGGGGCAGTACATCGACCTCTCCGAGCAGGAGGCGGCGATCCCCATCATGGCTGCCGCGCTGCTCGCGTACCAGATGAACGGCCGGCCCGGGGAGCGCAACGGCAACCGTAGCGCGTGGGCCGCGCCGCAGGGCTGCTACCGCTGCGCCGGTCCCGACCGCTGGTGCGTCATCAGTTGCACCAGTGACGCGGAGTTTGCCCGTCTGGCCCAGGCGACGGGCCACCCGGAGTGGCTCGACGATGCACGTTTCGCAACCATGCGCGGGCGCTTCGAGCACCACGACGCGCTCGACGCCGCGCTCACCGAATGGACATCGCAGCGCGACCACTACGAGGTGATGCACACGCTCCAGGGGGCGGGCGTGAAGGCGGCGGCCGTGCTCGACGGCAAGGAGGTGCTGTGCGACCCGCACCTGCGCGCCCGCGGCCACTTCGACATCATCGACCAGCCGCTGCTCGGGCGGCGGCCGGTGCAGCGGCACCTCGCGGCGAAGTTCCGCCGCTTCGAGCCGAAGGCACGGGCGCATGCGCCGCTGCTCGGTGAGCACAACGCGGAGATCTTGCGCGAGCTCGGGTATCCCGAGGACGATATCGTGCGCCTCAAGGACGAGGGCGTGATCGCCGAGACGCCGAACCTGCCCGTGCCGCCGCAGCTCATCGCTATGGCGCTCAAGCTGCCCTACGACCGCTACATCGAGGCGGGCATCCTGCAGGCGATCGAACCCGACTACCGCGAGCAGCTCGGCATCGCCTCGGACGGCGCGACGACGTAGCAAGCCGCCGGGGCGGACCACCGGCCGCTGACCTACTGACGGGCGGCTGATACACTCGCGCCATGCCGCAGTCGGTCACCGTGCGCGTGCCCGCGACCTCCGCAAACCTCGGGCCGGGCTTCGATAGCCTGGGGCTCGCGCTCACCCTCACGCAGGAGATCACACTCTCGCTCGCCTACGGCGGTGACCTGAACAGCGGGCTGGCGCGCCTCGTGCTCGATGCGGCGCGGTCGGCCTATCGCCTCGCCGAGGTCGCTGCGCCCCCGGAGATCGCGGTCAGGGGCGGTGCCGCGATCCCGATCGGGCGGGGCCTGGGCGCCAGCGCGGCCGCGCGTGCCGCCGGCATCGTTGGCGCCAACGCCCTCATGGGCGGCCGCCTGACCGATGGGCAGATGCTGGCGATCGGCGCCGGGCTCGAGGGCCACGCCGACAACATGGCGCCGGCGCTCTTTGGCGGCCTCCGCGTGGTCGTGCGCGTCGATGACGGCTGGCGCCACATCGCCGTCCCCGTCGCGCCGGGGCTGAAGGTCGTGCTCTTCGTGCCGGACTTCGAGATGCCGACCGGCGAGAGCCGCAAACTGCTGCCGGCGACGCTCTCGAAGGAGGACGCCGTCCACAACATCGGCCGTGCCGCCATGCTCGTGGGCGCCCTCGCGACCGGCCAGTGGGACGCACTGGACGCGGCGACGCAGGACCGCCTGCATCAGCCCGCGCGCAGCCGCATCTTCCCCGCGATGCCCGCCATCTTCGCTGCCGCGCGCAATGCGGGCGCCCTCTGCGCCTACCTGAGCGGCGGTGGTTCAACGATCGCGGCGTTCGCGACCGGGGACGAGGAGCGCATCGCCCGTGCGATGGTGGAGGAGGCGGCAGCCCGCGGCTATCCGGGCCGGACGCTGGTTGTGGAGCCGTCGCCGGTTGGGGCGGGCGTTGTGAGTAGTCAGTAGTCAGTAGTCAGTCGTCAGTAGTCGGTAGTCAGTCGTCAGTCGCCAGTCGTCAGTCGCCAGTCGTCAGTAGTGGGGCCACTCTTGCGTCGGAGGCAAGGGCCGATGAGGGACTTTCGCGAACTAAACGTCTGGCAGAAGGCCCACGCGCTGACGCTCGTCGTTTACGAGATCACGGAGTCCTTCCCACCGCACGAGCGATACGGCCTCACGTCGCAGCTCAGGCGAAGTTGCAGCTCCATCGGGGCGAACATCGCCGAAGGGTGCGGCAGAGGCACGAACGCCGATCTCGGGCGGTTTTTGCAGATCGCCATGGGCTCGGCAAGTGAGACCGAGAACCATCTGCTCATTGCGCGCGACCTCGGGCTCCTTGACCAGGCGCAGTACGCGGGGCTGTCGGCCAGTATTGCGGAGGTGAAGCGCATGCTTGCCACCCTGATTGTCAGGGTCAGGGCGGCTACTCCGCAGGGGCGATCGCGGGCTACTGGCGACTGACCGCTAAGCTGACGACTGACGACTGACCACTGATCACTGGTCGCCGTCTACGCTGCCAGCGCACGCACACAGTTGCGCCCGGCCTCGTTGGCGCGATACGGCGCGGTCGTACGTGCAGCGGGACTCGGTCGCCGGGAGGCGGGCATCCGTGCCCGCCTCCCGGTGCCTGTGGGTGAGATGCGGGCGGCCCAGGCTGTTCAGCCCCGAACCCCGCCCGTCTGGACGCCGCACATGCGTTGCGTCCCACGCTCGATGCGGATGAACCCGGGGCGGACGTGCACCTGGAAGCGCACGTGTGCCGCCGGGGTTGGCGAACGGCTCGGCGGAGCGGGTCGTTGCACGGGATCCTCCTTGAAGGCTGACGGGGCCTGGCTGATACAGGCACGATATGCGGCCCAGTGCGTCCACAGGTTGCGTGGCTGTTACCGGCGTGTTGAGTTCGTGTGACGCCGGCGCCTAGACCTGCCCTGCGGCGCCATCAGCGTCCCACGGCGGCGTATCGTCCGGGAGGTCCGCCCGTCGATGCATGGCCGTGACCGAGCCGGGCGCATATGATGGGGACATCGCACACGAAGGGGATGCCGTGATGCCCGCTTGTTACCGCTCCCTCGTCCTCGCCAGCAGGCAGCGCCCGCAGGCGTGCCGGGAGCCGCGCGTCGCACGCGAGGTCTGCGCCGGCGCGATGGGGCGCCGCCAGCCGGGTGCCGCGTGAACGTCCTCACGGGCTCGATCTCCACCTACGTGTTTACGATGCTGCATGGCCGTCCTGCCTTCCTGCTGCTCTTCCGTGCGCCGCACCTGCCGCACGCGGGCACGTGGCAGGCCGTCCACGGCATGATCGATGAAGGCGAGAAGGCGTACGAGGCGGCCTGGCGCGAGATGCGCGAGGAGACCGGGCTGGTGGCCGACCGCTTCTTCAAGACCGACTACGTCGAGAGCTTCTACAGCGAGACGACCGATGCCGTCCACCTCGTGCCGGCGTTCGCCGCGCACGTTACGGGCGCGCCGGGCGTCACGGTCTCCGAGGAGCACACCGCGTACGAATGGTGCTCGCTCGATGAAACGCTGCAGCGCTTCGTCTGGCCCTCGCAGCGGGAAGCCGTCCGTGTGATCGCCGAGGCGGCGAAGTGGTGGCCCGAGATCGGGATCGGCCTCGCCGAGATCCGCGGCCTGCGCGACGGGTAGGCGATGGACCTCGGCATCATCGGCTTCCAGCGCTCGGGCAAGACGACGATCTTCAATGCCGTCACCAGGGGTCACGCGCAGACGGGCGCGTACGGGGCCGGCGCCCAGCCGAACATCGGCGTCGTCAAGGTGCCGGACCGGCGCCTCGACGACCTGGCGAAGCTCTTCGCCCCAAAGAAGCTGACGCACGCGGATATCCGCTACATCGACTTCCCGGGCGCCGCCTTCAGCGAGGGCCAGGGGCCGCCCGCACAGTTCCTCGCGCAGCTCGCCCGCTGCGACGCGCTCATCCACGTCGTGCGGGCGTTCGCCGACGAAACGGTGCCGCACCCCGCGGGCTCCGTCGATGCCGCGCGCGACGCCAGCGCGATGGAGCTCGAGCTGGCGTTCGCGGACGCAGCGTTCATCGAGAAGCGCCTCGAACGGATCGAGGCGGCGATGCGCTCTGTGAAGGCCGGAGAGCGCGACGCCGCCGAGCGCGAGGTCGCGCTGCTGCTGCGCCTCAAGCGGGGGCTCGAGGATGAGCGGCCGCTGCGCGCGCAGGCGATGAGCGACGAGGAGAAGCAGTCGCTCTCGAACTATCAGTTTCTCACGGACAAGCCGCTGCTGCTCGCGATCAACATCGGGGAAGGAGACGTTGCGCGCAGCCGCGAGATCGAGGCCGGGTCCGGGACGGCGTCCGCGGGGCCCCACACGGCGGTCGCCGCGATCAGCGGCAAGATCGAGCAGGAGCTGGCGCAGATGTCGGAGGACGAGGCCGCGGAGTTCCGCGCCGACCTCGGCATCGATGAGCCGGGCCTGGACCGCATGATCCGCCTCTCCTACGCGCTCACGGGACTGATCTCGTTCTTCACCGTGGGCCCGGACGAGTGCCGCGCCTGGAACGTCCCCGCCGGCTCCACGGCGCCGACCGCCGCCGGCAAGATCCACACCGACCTCGAGCGCGGCTTCATCCGCGCGGAGGTGGTGCGCTGGGATGACCTGCTGGCGGCCGGGTCGATGGCGGAGGCCCGCAAGCGCGCGCAGCTCCGGCAGGAGGGCAAGACCTACGTCGTGCAGGATGGCGACTGCCTGAACATCCTGTTCAATGTGTAGTGCCGATCCAAGTTGATGACGCACAGGATGCTGGACGGTGGAGGGTGGAAGGTGGAGGGCGGAAGATGGAAGGGACGACGGCACCGGTCCGCCCTTCGACGCCGTCCGCTTTGACTCTTGCTTCCCGTGGCGAGGCGAACGGCAACGCATCACGTTGGAGGGGCACGAGCGCGTGAGTGAGAGGCCAATGAGCGACCTGAAGTCGTTCGACCGCGTCGCCGGCGTCTATGACGAGACGCGCGGCCTGCCGCCCGACGTCGAGCGCGCCGTCGGCGGTGGCATCGCCCGCATCGTGCGCGAGGCCGCGCCTGCGCCGCGGCTGCTCGAGGTCGGCATCGGCACCGGGCGCATCGCCGCGCCGCTGTCGGCCGAAGGCGTGCGGGTCGCCGGCATCGACATCTCGTCGAAGATGCTCGCGCGCCTGCGCGAGAAGCGCGGCGACATCGACGTGATGCTCGGCGAGGCGTCGCGGCCGCCGCTGCGCGACGCCTCGTTCGACGCGCTGCTCTTCGTGCACATCCTCCACCTCGTGCCGGACCCGGAAGGGACGCTGCGCGCCACGCTGCCGCTCCTGCGCCGCGGCGGCGCCGTGCTCTTTGGCGGCGACGACGGCCAGGTCGGCAAGCGGGCCGAGGCCGAGGCGATCATCCGGCAGGCGGCGGCGGACCTGGCGGGCGTCTCGCTCGCCGACTGGGAGGGGCACGCCCGCACCGCCGCGCTCGTCGAGCGCGTCCTCGGCGAGGAGTGCGCCGACGTGCGAGATCG